>JALZOI010000088.1 GCA_030857245.1 Myxococcota bacterium | reverse complement strand
GCCCAGACCCAGCGGCGCGCGCGCCGGGCGGCCAGCGGGAGCGTCGACCCGCGTACCGGCGGCGGCTCGCCCTCGCTCCAGGACTGCTCGACGTACGCCGGCGGCTCGAGCTCCGGCGCGGCCAGCGGCAACTCGATGGCCTCGGGCTCGACCGTCGCCAGCCGGTGCGTGACCATCTCCTCGCTCGTCCGCCAGCGCGGGACCGTGGTGATCTCCTCGTCCTCGGCGACGGTCTCGGTCGCGCCGGTGCCGCGGGCGCGCGCGCGGGTCGCCTCGAGCGCAGGCCGCGCGAGCACCGGAACGATCGCTGCATCACTCCGGTCGCTGACGCGGTAGCGCGGCGCGGTCCCGCCCATCCAGGGCTCGAGGCGCACGCCGAACAGCTTGTCGAGCACCGGGAGGACAGCCTCCTCACCGATCGACAGGCCGAGCCGCGCTGCCACGCGCTCGAGATCGCGGCGCATCACGTCCGCGTTCGGGTATCGATCGTCCGGGTCGATCTCGAGCGCGGTCAGGATCACCTCCTCGAACTCGGGCGGAAATCCCGGCACCGCCACCGTCGGCCGCACGAGATCGCTGTGCACCGTCCGCTCGAGCGCCTCGAACTGCGAGCCGCCGGCGAAGGCGCGGTGCAACGTCATCACCTCGTAGGCGAGCACCCCGAGCGCGAACACGTCGGTCCGGCGATCCACCGGATAGCCAAGGATCTGCTCGGGCGCCATGTACCCGACCTTGCCCTTGATGAACCCGGTCCGCGTGTGGGTGGCCCGCTCGGCCGCCTTCGCGATCCCGAAGTCGATGAGCTTGATCGAGCCGTCGTAGCTCACGATCAGGTTCGAAGGGGCGACATCGCGGTGCACGATCCCGAGCGGCACCCCCTGCGCACCCCGGCGCTCGTGCGCATGATGCAGGCCCGCCGCGGCGGCGGCGAGCACCGTCACCCCGAAGCCGAGCGGCAGCATCCCGCCATGGGCGAGCGCGGTCTCCATCACCACCCGGAGCGTCTCGCCATGGACGTACTCCATCGCGAGGAAGTACGTGCCCTTGTCGCTCCCGACGTCGAACACCTGCGCGATGTTGCGGTGGTGGAGCAACGCGGCGAGCCGCGCCTCGTCGAGGAACATCGGCACCAGCGAGGGATCGGCGACGCCGTCGGCGCGCAACGTCTTCAGCACCACATGGCGCTCGAACCCGCCGGGGCCCGTCACCCGCGCCAGGTAGACGCTCGCCATCCCGCCCGATGCGAGGTGCTGGACGAGCTGGTACTTCCCGAGCTGCTCCACCCGCATCGCTGGAGCAAGAGTCCGTGCCCCGCACCGGCTGGTCAATGAGCCGGCGGCCGAATCTGGCGTGAGGTCGCGTGCTAGTCGCGATGATAGTTAGCTTCCCTACTCATTTTGGATACGAAGTCCGACCCGTGGGACCGTGGTAGGCTGCGAGCGAGTGCCGATGAACTGGTCGTCAATACGCAAGTGGATCGGCGGAACCCGCACGGCGGAGCGCGCGGGGTTTCGCCTGCAGCAGGCCGTCCCCTCCGATCCCGTCGGGTTCTCGGCTGCGCTGTTTCAGAGCGTCGCGACGAAGCTCGAAGCGGGGCACCAGGTCGAGCTCCTCGACAACGGGGCCGTCTTCGACCGGCTCGAGCGGGAGATCGGCCGGGCACGCGCGAGCGTCAGCGTCGTCATGTACATCTGGGAGGAAGGGCGAGCGTCGGACCGGATCGTGGCGGCCCTCCTCGAGCGCGCGCGCGCGGGCGTGCGGTGCCGGCTCGTGATCGATGCCTTTGGCAGCGCCGACTTCACGAAGGTGCTCGCGCCACGCCTCGCGAGCGGCGGTTGCGAGGTCCGGATGTTTCGGCCGGCCCTCACGGAGGCGCGCCTGTCCCGCAACCACCGCAAGGTCGTGGTCGTCGATGGAGTCGTGGCCATCACGGGCGGCTTCGGCATCCGTGATTGCTGGCTCGGCAATGGCTGCGAGCCAGGGGCGTGGCGTGATGCCAGCGTCATCTTCGCGGGGCCCGCCGTGCAGCATGCGCAGCAGGCGTTCGCGGAGAACTGGCAGGAGGCCGGCGGGGAGCTGCTCATGGCGAGCGAGTTCCCCGCGGCCGACCACCGGGGGCCGACCAGCGCTGCGTTCATCTCGAGCACCGCGTCACCGATCGTCACGAGAGCGGAGCGCTTGACGCAACTGGTGATCGCGGCAGCAACGCGCCGGCTCTGGATCGTCAACGCGTACTTCGTCCCGAGCGAGGCGATCCTGGATCAGCTCGCTGCCAAGGCAGCCGCAGGGGTCGATGTGCGCATCCTGGTGGCCGGGCACCAGAGCGACTCGAAGACCGCGTTCGGGTACCAGCAAGTGACCTACGAGGCGCTGACCGAGCGAGGCGTGCAGATCTGGGAGTACCAGCCGTGCATGCTGCACTCGAAGACGATGGTGGTCGACGGCCGCCTCGCCGTGGTGGGCTCGATCAACCTCGATCCGCTGTCGCTCAACACGCTCGACGAGGTAGCGCTCGTGATCGACGACCCCGCGATCGCGGAGCAACTCGAGGCCAGCTTCCTCGCGGATTGTGGTCGCGCGAAGCAGCAGCCCTGACGGCGCCCGAGCTCCCGCCACCCTCACGCCCCGGTAGCGAGGGTTCGGCCGGTCCGACGCTACTCGTTGCTCGAGGGTGAGCGCCCCACGGGGGCCTCGAGCCGGCGGTACAGGGACCGTCGGTCGATGCCGAGCACGCGCGCCGCATGCGTCTTGTTCCCGCTGACGCTCGCCAGCACGTGCCGAACGTAGCGTCGCTCCATCTCGTCGAGCGTGATCATCTCCGTCGCCGTGGCCGTGCTGAGCTCGAGCCGAGACGGCGTGTACTGCTGGATCTTGCCGGGGAGGTTCTCGGGGAGGATCTGCTTGCCGTCGCAGATCGCCATCGCGCGCTCGATCGAGTTTTCCAGCTCGCGGACGTTCCCAGGCCAGTGATAGTCGAGCAGCTTGCGCGCAGCCTCCGGCGAGATCACCGGATGGGGCTTCGACGAGCGCTTCGCGACCTTCTCGAGGATGTGCTGCGCGAGCAGCAGGACGTCGGAGCCACGGTCGCGCAGCGGCGGGACCTCGAGCGCGACGACGTTGATCCGGTAGAACAGGTCCTGGCGGAAGCGCTTCTCCTCGATCTCGGTCTCGAGGTCGCGGTTCGTCGCGGTGAGCAGCCGCGCGCTGAAGGGGACTTCCTCGTCGCCGCCCACCGGACGCACCGTGCGCTCCTGCAGCACGCGCAGCAGCTTCACCTGCATCTCGAGGGGCATCTCGCCGATCTCGTCGAGGAAGATGGTGCCCGCGCCCGCTTGCAGGAAGAGCCCTGCCCGCGTGGTCTTCGCGTCGGTGAAGGCGCCGCGCACGTGCCCGAACAGCTCGCTCTCGAGCAGCGACGCCGGGACCGCGCCGCAGTTGATCGCGACGAACGGCTCCTTGCGACGATCCGACAGCTCGTGGAGCGCCCGCGCGACGAGCTCCTTGCCGGTTCCGCTCTCGCCGCTGATCGTCACGGTGGTGTCGCTATCGGCGACCCGGCGGATGACCGCACTCATCTCGCGCACGGCGGGACTGCCACCGATCAGGTTCGGGATGGGCATCTCGGTATCGACGCTCGCACGGAGCCGTCGCACCTCCTGCTTGACCGCGAGGTGCTCGAAGGCGCGCCGGACGGCCACCTCGAGAACATCGAGCTTGATCGGCTTCGTCAGGAACTCGTAGGCGCCGGCTCGAAGCGCACCGATCGCCGTATCCAGCGTGCCCAGGCCGGTGAGCAAGATCGTCACGATATTGGGATGCTTCGCCTGCAGCAGCTCGCAGAGCTCGACCCCCGACATCCCCGGCATCTGCACGTCCGTGATGACGACATCGGCATCGCGATCTCGCATCCAGTCGAGGCACGCCCGCCCTGAATCGACGGTGTCCACGTGGTAGCCGCGCCGCTTCAACCCTTCAGCGAGTAGCTCGCGCGTGTCATCGTCGTCGTCGACCAGCAGTACAGACGGCATCTGCAACCTCGTGATGGGACCGAACCGCAGCATGACCCAAAGCCGGTGCCCTTGGCTGCATTTCACGACGCTCGATTCGGGAGGCCGGCCCAACGAAACGGCATCGCTCGCCGCCCCGCGCCTGCAGGGCGGGCATTCTCGCACCGCTGCGGGATGGCTGGACCCCATCCGTGGCCGGAGTCGGCCGAGCGTCGTGGCCTACGGCGCGACCTCGGTCGTCGTGACGGTCCAGCCGCAGCTCGCCCGTGCTTTCAGGTCGAGGTCGGCGGTCGAGGTCGCATTGCAGATGGCGTCGCCGCCAAAGCTCTGCGTCTTCACGCCGTTCACCGAGCAGTCGCACAGCGTGACGAGCTGGCCCGCGATGTTCGTGAGGCGACAGTCGATGTCGTAGTACTTGCCGTCGCTGCACGCGTGCCAGTCGTAGACGCAGCTCCGGCCCGTGGAAGCTTGACCGGTGAGCGCGCACTCGGCGGGCGCGTTCGGGGCCGGCGTGCGGCAGGTGCCAGCGATCTCGTAGATCGAGCGGTGACACGTGAGGCCCTGCAAGCAGTCCGCGAGCCCCGGGATGCACGCGCCGCCGAGTCCGATGTTCGCGTGGTTGCTGGTGCACGACCCGCCCCACGACGTCAGGTTCTGCCACCGCCAGACCGCGCCCCGGACGCACGCGAAAGCGGTGTTGGTGTCGGTGCAGACGGCGAGCACGTCGGTGCTGCTGCACGCGATGGTGCCGGCCGGCACGTCGCAGGTCGCGCCACTCGCATCGCCCTGGATGCAGTGCATGCCGGGGTAGCACACCGCCGGACCACCACACGTGGCACCGTCGGTCGGCTCGGTGTAGCAGTTGAGCGAACCATCCGTGGCGCACTTCGTCCCGGTGCCGCACGCCAGGGTCTGTGGCTGGCCGGCGGTGCACGCCGTGTAGTAGTTGCGCGACGGATCACAGACTACCGATCCCGCGGTCACCGACTCCAGCCTCGCGCAGTCGAACTCCGCGGCGACGCACAGGTTGGTGCGGCCGTCGCACGCGTGGTCGGGCGCGACCCCGTTGGCATCCGCGCACGCGAGCACGTACGGCGTGCCGTCGGCGCGCCGCCCCCGGCAGATCGAGCTCCCCGCCTTCGTCGCGCAGACCGCCTCCTTCCCCGCGGTGACGCAGGTCCCAGGTGCACACGGCTGGCTGGCGCCCGTCGCGCAGCTCTTGATCGCGTCGCCTTCGCAGATCGCCGCGACGCCGGGATCGCTGCACGTGACCGCACAGTGCGGCGTGGGCTCGGCGTCGCAGGTACCGCACGCCTCGGTCAGCTGGAACGCGCCGTCCGGGTCGCAGGTGTACAGACCGTCGGCGCGGCACGTCCGGGTCCCGACGTCGCACGTCAGTGGTGGGCTGTCGGGTTGCGCGTCGCCGCCGCCGCCGCCGCAGCCCAGCAGGACGGCGGCGAGCACCGTCGCGCGACCCGCACCAGCGAGAGCCCGCGCGAAGCGCGGTGGCGAGGTGGTCGTCGTCGTCGGGGTCGTCGGGGGCATCGGGATCGTCGGGATCATGGGCGGGATTGTAGTCAGCGCCCGTCGCGCCCGGCCGGCAAAGGTCGGCGACGCGCGGTGGGGTCCGACCCCCGATAGCCAGACCCGCCGTCGAGGGCCCTCGTGCGGTGTTGATCCGCTCCCGCGCGCGCCTCCGTGCCGTGCGTGCGACGCTCCGACCGCGCGCCCCACGCGCGAGGAGGACCCGATGCTCAGCGGCCGCATGATGGACTACCCGCTCACGATCACGCACCTGCTGGATCGCGCGGCGCGCTACCACGGGGGGACCGAGATCGCGAGCGTGCGGCCGGACCGCTCGGTCACCCGCACCACGTACCGCGATCTCGCGGAGCGCAGCGCGCGCCTCGCGAACGCGCTGACCCGGCTCGGCGTCGCGCCCGGTGATCGCGTGGGCACGCTCGCGTGGAACCACCACCAGCACCTCGAGTGCTACTTCGGCGTGCCGGCGATGGGCGCCGTCGTCCACACGCTCAACCTCCGGCTCCATCCGACGGAGATCGGCTACATCGCGAACCACGCCGAGGACGCGGTCATCGTCGTCGACCAGTCACTGTGGCCGCTGTTCGAGAAGCTCCGGCCCGCGGTGAAGAGCCTCCGCCACGTGCTCGTGATCCGCGACAAGGGCGAGCCCCTCCCCGACGGCACGCACGACTACGACGCCCTGCTCGCCGACGCCTCCCCCACGTTCGCGTGGCCGACGCTCGACGAGCGAGCTGGCGCGATGCTCTGTTACACGTCCGGCACCACCGGCAATCCCAAGGGAGCGCTGTACAGCCACCGCTCGACGGTGCTCCACGCCCTCGCGGTCTCGCTGCCCGACGCGATCGGCTTCTCGATGGCGGATACCGTGCTGCCGGTCGTCCCGATGTTCCACGCCTCCGCGTGGGGCCTCCCCTACGCTGCGGTCCTCACGGGTGCGCGGCTCGTCTTGCCGGGACCGCACCTCGATCCCGCGTCGCTCGTGACGCTGATGGAGCGCGAGCGGGTCACCGTCGCCGGCGGCGTCCCGACGATCTGGCTCGGCATCCTCCAGCTGCTCGATGCGGCGCCCGGCGCGCACGACCTCTCGTGCATCCGCACGATGGCGATCGGTGGCTCGGCCGCACCCGCCGCGCTGATCGACGGCTTCCAGCAGCGACACGGCCTCGTCGTCACGCACGCGTGGGGGATGACCGAGACGAACCCGGTCGGCACGGTCGCGCGGCTCAAGCCGCACCTCCGGGGCGATGCGAAGCGGGAGCTCGCGCTGCGCGCGACCCAGGGGGTCGCGATGCCGTTCGTCGAGACGCGACACGTCGATGACGCCGGCACGATCCTGCACTGGGACGGCACGACGGTCGGCGAGCTCGAGGTGCGCGGCCCGTGGGTCGCGAGCTCCTACTTCAACGATGAAGGCGCGGACCGCTACACCGCCGACGGCTGGTTCCGCACCGGCGATGTCGTGACGATCGACGGCGAGGGCTACGTGTCGATCACCGACCGCGCGAAGGACGTCATCAAGTCTGGCGGCGAGTGGATCTCGAGCGTCGCACTCGAGAATGCGCTGATGGCGCACCCGGCGGTCGCGGAGGCGGCGGTGTTCGCGGCGCGGCACCCGAAGTGGCAGGAGCGCCCGGTCGCGGCGATCGTGTGGAAGCCCGGGCAGCGCGCCACCGATGACGAGCTGCGGGCGCACCTCGCCGCGCAGTTCACGCCGATGGCGCTGCCGGATGCCTACGTCGAGATGGCGCAGATCCCACGCAACAGCACCGGCAAGTTCCTCAAGAGCAAGCTCCGCGAGCTCCACGGCGAGCTGCTGATCGAGCGCGGCACGAAGGCCTGACGGCACCGACGGCCGCGCCACGCCGGCTACAGCGAGCGCTCGCGACCCGCGAGCAACTCGCCGACCCGCGCGCTGAGCGCCCCGGGCGCGTACGGCTTGGCGAGGAAGGCGTCGGTCCCGATGCGGTGGACCTCGGCGATGAAGCCCGAGACGTAGAGCACCGGGATGTCGGTCCGGCGCTCGCGAATGCCCGCGATGACGTCGAAGCCGCTGCTGCCGGGGAGCACGACATCGCAGACGATCAGATCGAGGGTGTGATCGAGCGCGTGCGCGATCGCCAGCGCCTCCCGGCCGGTGGCGGCGGCGTGGACGGCGTAGCCGGCGAGCTCGAGCGTGCGCACCGCGACCGCGCGGACGGCGGGTTCATCTTCGACCACGAGCACGTGCCCCTGTCCCGAGCGGTCCGCGGCTACGCCGTCGCAGGTCGCGGCGCTGGCCGGCCCGTCGACGAGCGGGAGGTGGATCGTGACGGTCGTCCCCCGGCCCGGCCTGCTGTCGATGGAGAGGGCGCCGCCTGCCTGCAGGATGATCCCGTGGCACGTCGAGAGCCCGAGGCCGGTGCCCTCGTGCGCGGGCTTCGTCGTGAAGAATGGTTCGAGCGCCCGGTGGCGGGTCGCGTCGTCCATCCCGACGCCATCGTCGCGCACGGCCAGCCGAGCGTAGCGCCCCGCGGCGAGGCCCGGCACGCTCGCGCCGTCGAGCACGACCACCGCGGCGGCGATCAGGATGCGCCCGCCGTCGGGCATCGCGTCCCGCGCGTTGAGGGCGAGGTTCAGCAGCACCTGGTGGAGCTGGCGCTCGTCCATCTTCACGACGCAGGCGGCGTCACCCGGCTCCACCACGACCTGGCTCGGCCCGACGGCGCGCTCGATCAGCCGCACCGCGTCGCCGATGCTCGCACGGACGTCGAACACGGTCGGGCGCGAGGCATCCCGGCGCCCGAACGCCAGGAGCTGCTGCGTCAGCGCGGCGCCTCGCTCGCCGGCCTCGATGATGATGGCGAGATCGCCGTCGAGCTCGGGCGGGAGCGCCTTGCTCCGGCGCATCAGCGCGCTCAACGCGAGGATCACCGTCAGCAGGTTGTTGAAGTCGTGCGCGACGCCACCGGCGAGGCGGCCGATCGCCTCCAGCTTCTGCGCCTGGCGGAGCGCCTCCTCGGCGGCGCGCCGCGCGGTGATGTCCTGCACCACGCCGGCCATCCGCACCGCGGTCGCGGTGTCGTCGCGGAACACCCGGCCGCGGCACGACACCCAGCGCTCCGGGGTGAAGCCGGCGAGGCGATGCTCGACGAACCACTCGCCCTGACCTCCCGCGAGCGCCGTGGTCATCGCGTCGCCCATCACGTCGCGATCGTCGGGGTGGATCAGCGCCTGGTAGGCCTCGACCGTGCCGGCGAACGTGCCGGGCTCGAGGCCGAAGATCCGGTACACGCCGTCGGACCACGACACCGTGTTCGGCGCGATGTGCCAGTCCCACGCCCCGAGCTCGGCCGCGGCGAGGGCGATGTGCTCGAGCGTCCAGAGGTCGTCAGGTCCAGGTGCCGTCATCCGTGCTGCCAGTCTAATCGGCCGGCCCGCGATGATCTCGATCGCGAACGGCTATCGCCATCAGCCTCGCCCACAAGGGGTACCGTCGGGCGATGCTCGTGCACGCTGCGCTCTTCGTCTCGATCCTGGGTGTCGTGGTCGGACCGGGCTGCTCGTCGCCGAAGGAAGCCCCGGCAGCCACCGGCTCGGCGGCGGCCCGCCCCGCCAGCAGTGCCACCCTGCCCGGCGATGCGGCGGCGGAGATCCCGACGAAGCCGCCGGGAGATGCCGCCGCCGTCGATGATCCGGCGGTGCGCGACGCGTACCGCGCGGGCATGCGCAAGGGCCGCAAGGCCACGGCTGCGAAGCGCTACGCGGAGGCGATCGCGGGCTTCGACGCCGCGCTCGTCGCCAAGCCCAACGACGCCCGCGCCCTCGGCGAGCGCGGCTTCGCGCGCCTGCTCGAAGGCTCGGACCTCGCGGCGGCGACGAGCGACTTCGATGCCGCGGCAGCGGGCACCAAGGATCCGAAGCACCTGTCGACGATCTGGTTCAACCGCGGGCTGACGCACGAGAAGCGCGGCGAGGCAGACCAGGCGAGCGTCGCGTTCGGGGTCGCCAACCTGCTCCGCCCGACCAAGGCGGCGGCGGCGAAGCTCGCGGGCAAGAGCGCCTGCGTCCTCGATATCGGACGCATGTTCGAGATCGAGGATCACCCACCCGTCAAGGCGGCCGACTGGCTGGCCCTGGCGCGCGCCCTGCCCCTCGACGAGGATGCGCAGCCCGCGACGGCCGAGGCGGCCCTCGAAGCGCTGACCGACGCGAAGTCCGAGCCGGCGCTGCCCACGATCGTCACCGCCCGCTCCTTCGCGGAGGCGATCGCCTACGTGGTCTGGCGCTCCGGCGGGCAGCTGTTCGCGACGCCGATCGGGATCGCGTGGGGCGGCCGCTGTCCGGGCACGCTCGCCTTCGAGATCGCGTCGAGCACCCCGACCGCTATCCACGTCCGCGGCGCCGAGATGATGCTCGGCGGCCACACGTACATGTGCGAGGACAAGGCCGGCGAGCTCTTCGAGTGCGCGGGCACCGACGACGAGGTCTCGGCCGGGACCGCGTGCCTCGGCGGCGGCCCGACGCTGCGCGACCTCGTGGTCGATCGAGCCACCGGCCAGATCACGATCGTCATCGAGGAGGCCGAGACCGGCCGGCCCCGCCCGACCATCGAGCTCACCGCGAACGCGTTGACGATCCGCGGACGGGGTTGCGACCGCACCGAAGCCCTGTAGCCCGAGCGCTGGCGCCGGGCTACCGACCTGGAACGTCTCGCCGATCACGAGCGGGTGGGCGCACACGATCGATCCGGCCGCCGCGCTCCAGGGCTATTGGAGGATATTAACGCGGTCGCGCGCCCGGACGACCGCCGCGCTCGCGTACCCTGCAGGAGGTGCGTCGCCGATCCCTGCTGTGCTTGCTCGCGATCGGGTGCGGGGGTGCACATCGCCACAGCGCACCCGCGAGCGAGGATCCGCACCGGCTGTTTGTCGAGATCAGCGTCGCCGGCGCTCACCGCGACCACCTGGACGCCGGCGTGAAGTCCGGGCTATCGAAGGTCGGGTTCGCACGCGTGGTCGAGCGGGGCGGAGATGTCAAGCTCCAGGTCGAGGTCGCGAAGCTCGACGTCGTGGGGAACGAGGTGGTGTGCCGCGTGAAGGTCCTCGTCCTGCGCTTGCCGTCCCACGACCTCCTCGGCATCGCGGATGGCGGCGCGCGCGCGGGCGGCACCGATGCGCAGGCCGGCGACGACTGCATCGAGGGCGTCAGCGCGAGCTTGATCCGGACCCAGGTACGCACGCTGCTGAAGCGCCGCCTCGACGACAAGCGCTGAGCGTCACGGTGACGCGTGGGCGGTGCCCTTCGCTTGCTCGAACGCATCGAGGCCGCGGATGGCCTGCTGGTGGATCGCCTTCTGGACCGGCGGCAGCCAGCCGAGGAGCCGGCCCTTGGGTCCGAGGGCCATGCCGGACCACCGCCAGAGATCGAACGTGTCGGCGTGGCGGCTGATCGCGCCGTCCTGAAACTCGAACGTCGCCTCGATGACGTTGTGCACGTGGCGTCCGGTCGCGGAGAACAGGTAGCGGGCCTCCCAGTGCGCGCTCCCCGTCCTGTCGTCGGCGCGGACATCACGGAACGTCACCTCGAGCGAGGTGGCGCGCTCGCACAGCATCCGCCACATCGCGCCGACCCGCGGTCCCTCGAGGGTGTGGAACACCGGATCCGAGAACCGGATCGCGGGGTGGTAGCAGCGGACCATCCCCTCGGCATCGCGCTGCTGGAACGCCGTGTAGAACGTCTCGAGCAACCGGGCGTGGGGATGCGTGGTGCTAGTCATAGCTACTGAGTATACTCACTGAGTGTACTCGCACAACGGGAGTGAGCGGCCATGACCCCACGCCCGGGTGAGCCGCGCCCCGGACCGGGACGGCGCGAGCTGCAGCGGCTCGCGACCGAGCGCCTGATCCGCGCGACCGCGCTCGAGCTCTTCGTGGCGCAGGGGTTCGAGGCGACGACGACGAAGCAGATCGCCGACGAGGCCGGCGTGGCCCATGGCACGGTGTTCCTCGTCGCCGCGACGAAGGAGGCGTTGCTCGTCAGGGTGCTCGAGGAGCGCCTGCGCGCCATCGTGGTCGCCCGCACGCGGTCGCTGCCGAAGCGCAGGATCGAGGTGCAGCTGCGGCACGTGTTCGACGGGCTGTTCGATTTCTACGCGAGCGAGCCCCAGCTGTCGCGCGGGTTCCTCCGCGCGATCATGTTCTTCGCCGAGCCGGTCGCGAAGGCGCAGTACGACGAGCACGTGGCCCGGTTCTCGACGTACCTCGCGTCGCTGTTCGAGGCAGCGAAGGGACGTGGCGAGATCGCCGCGCGCACGGAGAGCGACGCGGCGGCGGCGAGCGTGCTCGCGCTCTACGTCTACGCCGTGATCTCGTTCCTCAACGAGGCGCAGCCCGATCGCCGCGCCCTCGGCGACCGCTTCCGCGCCGGCGTGGCGAGCCTGTTCCGGGGGCTGCGGCCGGTGGCGCGTCCGACGCGGGCCTCGACGCGCCGCCGCCGCTCGCCGTGACGGCGCGGCTCCGGGACGACGCCTCGGCATGGTATCCGTCGGGCAACGCGCGCGACCCAGCACCGCGACCAGGAGCCCGGATGACGAAGACCTATCACGGCAGCTGCACGTGCGGCGCGATCCGGTTCGAGTGCGACCTCGATCTCGGCGCGGGAACGACGCGATGCAACTGCAGCTTCTGCAAGAAGGCGCGGTTCTGGATGGCGTTCGCGAAGGGCGATGCGTTCCGGTTGCTGGGCGGCCGAGAGGCCCTGAGCGACTACCGCCGCACGCCCGCGAGCAGGACCGAGCCGTTCCTCCATCTCTATTTCTGCACGACCTGCGGCATCCACCCGTTCAGCATGGGGCCCGCGAGCGAGCAACTCGGCGAGAGCTTTCATGCCGTCAACCTGACGTGCCTCGACGATGCGACCGACGAGGAGCTCGCGACGGCGCCCGTCACGTACGCGGACGGTGCCCACGGTGACTGGAAGGTCACACCCGCCGAGCACCGGTACCTCTAGTGGCGCGCGCGAAGGCCCCGCGGGGCGCGACGCCCGGAGCGCCGAAGCCGAAGCCGAAGCCGAAGCCGAAGCGCTCGAAGGCGATGCCGCCCGCACCGTCCGCGCAGCAGCGCGAGCTGCTGCAGGCGCTGCTCGACCACCCGGGCGACAAGCGCGCGCGGCAGATCTACGGCGACCTCCTGGAGGACGCGGGCGACCCGCGCGGCGAGCTGATCAACCTGCAGTGCGCGCGCGCCGATCTCCCCGCCGACGATGCGCGGCTCGCCGAGATCCTCGCGCGCGAGGCCGAGCTGCTGAAGCAGCACAAGAAGGCATGGACCACGTTCGGGCAGGCCGGGGCCGCGCGGTACGAGCTGCGCTGGGGCATGGTCGAGAAGGCGTCGCTCGACGCCGCCGACCTGATCGCATGTGGGGCGACGCTGTTCGCCCGCGAGCCCGTCGAGGAGCTCGCGATCTGGAAGATCGCCGAGAGTGCGCCGTCACCGGCCGGCTCGCGGCTCGCCCCCGTGCTGCAGCCGTGGCTGCGCAGCGTCCGCCGGCTCTCGCTCGCGCGCAGCGAGTTGACCGAGCAGGACGTGGAGGCCCTCGCCACCGCGACCTGCCTCGCCAACGTCGAGGTGCTCGACCTCACGAGCACGGCGATCGGCCCTTCCGGCGCGGAGCTGCTCGCGCGCGCCACGTCCCTGCCGCGGCTGCGCGAGCTGCGCGTCGGCACGTGCTTCCTCGAGGATGACGGGCTCGAGGCCCTCGCCCGCTCCCCGACGCTGCGGCTCGAGCGCTTGCTCGCAACGCGCGATGACATCTCGCCGCGCGGCGCGCAGGCGATCGCGGACGCCACGTGGGCCTCGGACCTCGTGCACCTCGACCTCTCGAGCAACGAGCTGCTGGGTGACGACGGCTTGCGCGCGCTGGCCGACGCGCCCCGGCTGACGAGCCTGCGCTCGCTCGTGCTCGAGTATGTGGGGCTCGGCGACGATGCCGCCGCGATCGTGCTGGGCTCCGCCGTGTGCGCGCGCCTCGAGCACCTCGATCTGTCGTCCAACCTGTCGGGTGCCGACGTCGACCGGATCCGCGCCACCTTCGGCGACCGGCTCCACATGCGCCACGCCCGGCATTAGCGCGCGAGGTCGGCGCGGCCAAGCGGACCGCCGACGGGATCGCCTCACGGGCGCGCGCCTCAGCGCCGGCGATGCAGCGAGACCCAGGCCGCGCCGGTGAAGGCGACCGTCTGCGCGACGAGGATCCCCCATGCTCGCAGCACGACCGCGCTCGTGTGGGCGTAGTGCGGCTCGGGCGGCATCAGGTTCATCGGCGAGGCCAGCTGGTTGGTATCGATGGTGGCGCTCAGCGCATCGACCGCCGCGCGCGCCGAGACCAGGTGCGAGAGCAGCGCGGGCCCGCCGGTCAATGCGAACATGACCCCCGCGAACAGCACCTGCGGCACGAGGACGATCGGGATCAGGCTCGTGGCCTTGTCAGGCGTCGATGCGATCGCGGAGACGCACAGCCCGAGGCCGATGCCCGCGATGCCGGCCAGCACGATCGTGATGTAGAGCTCGAGGAGCGGCGGCAGCAGCACCCCACTCGCGGGCAGCGTCGTGCGCAGCGCGACGACGCCGAGCAGCAGCGCGCTCTGGACGAGCACGAGCACCGCGAGGCCGATCAGCTTCGACAGCAAGTACGGACCCGCGTGCAGCCCGGCGAGCCGCTCGCGGCGCAGCACGTTCGCTTCCTTGCAGATCTCGCGCGCCGCGTTGATGACGCCGAACCACACCCCCGTCGTGGCGAGCATGAAGATCAGCTTCTTCGCCTCGATGCGGCCGCTCGTCAGCCCGTCGGACTTCGAGACCAGCACGAGCAACAGCCCGATCACCGGGGCCTGCAGCAGGAGCAACGCGAGGTTCTTGCGGTCGGCGACGATCAGCTCGAAGTACCGCTGGCACAGGATCACGAGCTGACGCAGCCGGGACTGCGCGAAGCTGCGACTGCGCCGCTCGGCCTCCGCGCGCTGCTCGACCGAGGGTCCCGCGGGTGCGCGCGCCGGTCGCTCGACCGCGTACTTCTGATGCTGCAGCGACCCGTGATAGCGGCTCTCCCAGGCGGCCGCGGAGGCAGCATCGTCGGTGGCGGCGTAGATGTCGGGGTAGGGCCTGTCCCTGATTGGTCGTGACCGTGATCGTGGCCGTGATCGGGCCCGTGATCGTGGCCGTGCACGTGAACGGGAGCGATCACGTCGACGATCACGAGAACCTCGACGGTGCCTAGATTCGCAACCAGAGCAGCGCGCAGCCGATGGCCTAGTCGGGGACGCCGAAGAAGCCGAGCGCCTGGGACGAAGGCCCGAAGTACACGACCGCCGCGAGGAACGCGATGTGATCGCAGAGCCCGAGGTTCGCCGTCGCGTGCGTGACCAGCACGATGGTGCGGCCGCTATCGGCCAGCCGCCGCAGCGTCTCCATCAGCTTGCGCTCGAGACCGCTCGAACCGCGCGCCGTCGATCGTGACGCTCGCACCGTGCAGCGCGAGCGTGCGCGCTCCGGCCGCGTCCTCGATCTCGAGGTGCGCGAGCGGGGTGGCGGGATCGCTCGCCGCGGGCTCGGGGATGGCTGCGCGCATGCTCGAGGACTCGAAACCGGCGCGTAGTATGCCGACAATCGGCCGCCAGGGGACCGGCGAGTCCGAGCGATCCGATTTCGGGCGCCACGTTGACAGCTCGCATATTCGATATATATTTTCAGATATGTCACGCAAACCGCAGCCCGAGGGCGCGCTCTACGTCAAGTTGCCGGCGACCGCCGTCGGCAAGCTCGACCGCGCGGCGGAGACCCTGGGCATCCGCAAGAAGGATCTCGTGGCCGGACTCGTCGCCAGATATGTGGATCCGGACAGCCAGCGCGGGCGGTCCGAGCTCGGCCAGCTGTCCCAGCCGCGCCGGCCCCCGGTGGCGACGGGTCCCGGCCCCGAGCTGGGCTCGTACTCGTTCCAGCCGTACGAGCTACCCGAAGTGATGACCGCCGAACAGGCCGGGCAGTTCTTGCAGCTGACCGAGGCCGCCGTGCTCGAGCTCGCCGAGCGTGGGGAGCTGCCATGCCGGAAGCTCGGCGGCGCCTGGCGGTTCTCGCGGACCGCCCTGCTCGACTGGCTCGCCAGCGCTCCGCCCACGCCCACCGCCAAGCCGGCGCGGCGGTAAGCCGCACGCGTCCCGGGCCCCGGGC
>JALZOI010000599.1 GCA_030857245.1 Myxococcota bacterium | reverse complement strand
GCACGCACAGTCTCGCTGCCTTGGCTGACGGCTCGTATCAATTCAGTTCGCTCGTTGCGATTACGCATCGCCGCAGCGTCGTGGTCCGAGGACGACTCCGCAACGTGGGGTTCGCACAGCGCTTACGTTGATGTGCACTTTGCGCGTCCTCCGCAACGGCAGGTTCCGATCGTGCAAGCGCTCGGGCTCGCGCTCAATCCGGTGGGATTCGTGCAGGTCGACGAGCTGCACCGGGAAACGTCGAGGCCTGGCATCTATGCGGGCGGCGATCTCGTCACGCCCATGCAAGGCGCCATCATCGCGGCGGCGTCCGGCACGCAGGCGGCGGGCATGCTCAACCATGCCCTGGTACCGGAACTGGCAGCGGGCGGATTGCTCGGGTGACCTACGGCGAGGGAAGGCTCGCCCGACGCTTCCCCGCTCGCCACGCCGCAGGCGTCGCGCCATGAACGCGCCGGAACGTGCGAATGAAGTGCGTCGCGTCGGCGTAGCCTACCCGCTCGGCGATGATCTCCACGAACTCGTCGGTGTGTGCGAGCCGACTTCGGGCCTCGGCCATGCGACCCGCGGTGATCCATACGACGGCGCTCTTCCCCGTAGCTCGGCGAAGCATCGTCGTGACATGCGCCGGCGACCGGCGAACCGCACGAGCGACATCGCGCAGCGATATGGGCTCGAGGCAATGCACCTCGATGAATTGCAGGGCCTCGCCAACTACCGTCGGCTGGAGCTCGGCTGCCGGTGAGAACGCAGCCGCGCGCTTCACTTCCGCAAGAATCAGCCCGAGCAGGCTCTTCTGAACGACGTCCGAATGCGCGGAGCGCGCGCCGTGGGTGACCTCCCGATGCAATTCGGCGAACTGGCCCTCGAGGTAGACTTGTCGGTCCTCTGGGATGTGAACAACCGGCGACGCCCCCGCCCGCGCGTGCTGGAACGGGTCGAGAAGCGGAGCCAGCTCCGAGAGCGCGTAGCAAGCTGCGTAGAAGCCGATGCCCCACGCGGACGGATCTCGACCGGCCACGAGACGGTGCGGCTCACCAGCGGGCACGAGCATGACGTCGCCCGCGGCAAGCTCGAGCCGAGCACCGTGTTGGACGACGCTGGCGTGCCCGCGCGTGTAGAACGCCAGGGCAACGTAGTCGTGCGTGGCGATCTGCCGCTCTTCAACCACACCTTGTTCCGAGCATCGGCCGACGGAGACGACTCCGCGATCGAACGTGCGTGCGGTCAGCGCGGACATGATCGCGAAGCCACCTCCGCAGGGGGTGAGGAGACGCCTCGTTCACCACGTCCCATCGTCACCGCCGTCCCGACGTTTCGTAGAACGCTCAGATGCACGTGTCGCACAAGCCGCGAACGTGCACTTCGATCTTGCGCTGCTTGAAGGCGCGCGGCGTCCTGGTCCGCGGAACCACGAATTCCATCACGGGCAGGCACTCCACGGTGCCGCAGTCCGTGCAGACGAAGTGCGGATGCGCAGCACCGTCGTGCTTGTCGCTCACGACCTCGAATCGCCAGAGGTGATCTCCAACGTCGCTTCGACGGACGAGACCTGCCTCCACGAGATCCGTGAGGTTGCGATAAATGGTCGCCGGATCCCATGGACCCGATGCGAGCTTGTCCGAGACGTCGGCGTGCGACATCGGCTGCTCGTTCGCGTTCGCGAGCAGGAGCTCGAGCACCGCGAGTCGCGACGGCGTGGCCCGCAGCCCACCACCGCGGAGCAGGGTACGCAGCTCCTCGAGCTTCGCCTTCGCCATATGCAACCACTGTACGCGCGCAGAACGCCCAACGCAAGCACATGCAACTGGCGTGCAGGTGGCGCGACGAGACCGGTTCTCTGCAGATGCATCCGTTTTGCGGAGGCAGCATTACCCGCACCGATCGCACAGGCCGTGGATGTGAACCGCGATCGCCCGCTTCGCAATCACGCGCGGTGCGCCGGACATCCCAACGGCAAGCTCCACGTCTTCTAGCGCCTGAATCGAGCCGCAATCGACACAAACGAAGTCTGCCTGCCACGAGGAGGCGTTGCCTCCGAAGACGAAGCGCCAGATACGGTCACCGGGGTCGATGCGCCGGACGAGTCGTGTGCGCGTGAGCGCCGAGAGGTTGCGAAAGATCGTCGCACGGTCGAGTTTGTTCCTGGCAAGCCGGCGAGCCACGTCGGCGAGAGACACCGGGACGGACGCCGTACGAACGGCGTCGAGTACCGAGACGCGCGCGGGCGTCGCGCGCAGTCCTCGGGCGCGGATCGCGGCCCTCAAGGCATCGAGCCGGTCCTGCCGGATCCTCGTCATGCCCAGGCCACCCACGCGGTGGGTTGGCGCAAGCCCAGCGCGCGCGCGAGGTGCGTCGCAAGGACGTCACAACGTGAACGGTCGATGCGCCCACCACACGAATCGTGCGTCGGTCGCCAGCCTCGCAGTCCAGCGCCCGCCGGTGCGGAAGTCGGTTCGAGCACGTGAGCGAGCGAATCGGCGTCGCGTTGCGTGATCGCCTTGGCGAGCCGCTGAAACGCGTCAGTCCCCTCGTCGCAAGTCGTCGCCATTGGCCTCAGGAGTGCCGCCCCGCCGATGGCTGGCTCCGGTGCTCGCCATCGCAACGAAGGACCTCCACGGTGAGGTGGGACAAGGGACAGACTTCGAGAATCCGACGGCGATACTCCGTCGTTTCGCGAGGCGTCGCGGAGGTCACCGTCACCACGCAGCTACGCGCACCGCGGCCGAGCGACCACACGTGCAGATCGTGCACGCGAACGTCGTCGATCTGTTCGAGGGCTTCTCGGATCTGCAGCTGGAACGAGGCTGACGGATCGACGTCGAGCAACTCGAGCGCCGCCGTCTTACACAGCCCGAAGCTCCACTTCCCGATCACGAGTCCGCCGACGATCCCCGTGATCGGGTCGAGCCACGACCAGCCGAGCAACTGCGCTGCGACGAGCGCGACGATTGCCAGAGCGCTCGTCAGGATGTCCGCCAACACATGCATGACCGCGGCTCGATGATTGTGGTCGTGGTCGTGGGGGTCGCCATCGTGCTCGTGGTCGTGCTCGGCTCCGCCGTGCAGGAGCTTGACGCTCACGATGTTGACCAGCAGACCGACGATCGCCACGGGGAGCGAGCTTGCGACGTCGATCGTCCTCGGAGTCACGAGCCGCGAGGCCGACTCGACGATCATCCCGACGGCCACGATGGCGAGCAGCAGTGCACTCGTGTAGCCCGCGAGCGTGTGGATCTTCCCCGTACCGAAGGTGAACGCGTGGTGCGATTCGAACCGCCGCGCGATCACGTACGCGAGACTCGCCATCCCGAGCGCAACCACGTGGGTGGCCATGTGCCAACCATCGGCGAGGAGCGCCATAGAGCCGGCGGTGTACCCGACGGCGATCTCGAGCACCATCATCGTCGCGGTGAGCGCGACGACGGCACGGACTCCGCGCTCGCGCCGGTGTGATGGCGCGCTCCGACGCGCAGGACAGCCGTCCAACTTTGAATGATCGTGCATGGCGTGATGACCTCGACGACGGTGCAGTGCGCGATGACGGACGAACCGAAGCGCTTCGAACGAAGCGGTCCGGACGAGCATGCGCCAACGCGCGGGTCACTCTCCGCGGATGCGCGGGGCGAACGGTCGACGCGACATCACGTCAGTGGTGGCGAGGTCTTTGGAGCGAGACGGTAGACGTACCGCTGCCTGCCGTCGGCGCGGTCTGGCGGAACGACGAGGACGAGCCCTACCTCCGCCAACTGGTTCACGATCGCGGTGTGATGGACGGGACCTGGCTGATGAAGGCTGGCCGAGAGCGGGCACGCGCGATGCTCATGGAATGCCGAGTCGCGTGCGTGAAGCCGCTCGTCGGCATCCGCGCCGGCGGGATTGCTCGATAGCACCCCATGGAACACCTGGCCGGCACGGTCGCGAACGTGCGGCACCTCCGCCTCGTGGCGAGCGGACAGGAATCCGCAGGTCACTAGCCACAGGCCGGTGAGCGCCGCCACCCATCGGACGACCATGGCTCCTCGCGCCTGTTGCACACGACTTGCACCAGTCACGCGATGTTGTGTGACATGAGCCTGCATGAAAAGTCAATTCGTAGGCGCGATGCGCAGGCGCCGACTTGACAGTCCGTGTAGGCTCGCCTAGTAACCCGTTGCTCCAACGCCTCGTGTCGAGCTCGCCACATAGCATCCACCGTGTTCGTTCGCGCCTCGCGACGGCGATCGCGGTTCTCTGCCTGATCGCACAGGCCCTCCCGCTTCTCCATCTGCTCCTGGTGCCACACGCGCGGTGCGAGCTACACGGGGAAACGATCCACGTCAGCGAAGGCGAGCCGGCTCACGGACCCATCACGACGGTACCGGCCGCCGACGGGACGGCGTCTTCGATCCAGTCGTCGGACACGCACGCGGACGGTCACGAGCACGACCACTGCCAGGTCCTGTCCGACCGGCGGGACGCCACGTGCGCTCGAGCAGAGATCGTGAGCGCCATCCCATCAACGATGCACGACATCGAGCATGGTCGCCCGGCGTCGCCTGCGATCTCCCTCCGCCTGTATCGCCTCGCGCCGAAGCTCTCGCCTCCACGCACCGTGTAGCTCCCTGTAGCGTCGCCAAGCTCGCATCGCGAGTCCGGCGACACGTTTCCCGCTCCCCGCGGAAGGGTCCTCACGTGCGCCTTGGTCCGAGACATCTTGCCGGTTGGTTCATCACGGGCGCGCTCGGCGTGAAGGCGATGTCCCGTCGACTGTTGAATCTCGGTGGCGGTCGGGGTGATCACTACGCGGCCTTCGTTCGCGTTGCAACAGCGGGCGTGGAGTTCTCGTGACGAGTGAGTGCGCGCATCAGTTGGGTCAT
>JALZOI010000087.1 GCA_030857245.1 Myxococcota bacterium | reverse complement strand
CTACCCAGCGACGAGAGCCTCGAGCCCCGCACGCTGGTGCGGTCGCTGACCGACGCGCCGCCGGGGTCGGCGACGAAGCGCCGCGTGCTGGCGGTGACCGCGCTCGCGGTAGCCGGGCTGGCGGCGATGGTGATGTGGTTCGCGCTGCGGCGCTCGCCGGCGAGCACGCCGCCGGCGCCGCGTGATGCCGGGGTCGTCACCGCGCCCGTGCCGGTCGATGCACGCATCTCCGACGAGGCGCTGCGGCGCGAGTGCCGCGCGCTCGTCGAGCGTCACCTCTGGGAGGAGCTCAAGGCGTGCAGCGATCGGCTCGCGCTCACCGACGCCACGCTCGGCTCGAAGCTCCACACGCGCGCGATCGACGAGGCCGCCGCCGAGCTCCAGCTCCACCGCCTGACGCAGTCACTCGCGGCGAAGCGCTTCGACGACGCCAACACGCTGGTCAAGCGGATCCCCGACGACTCCGTGTACAAGGCCGAGGCCCGCAAGCGACTCGAGGCCGCGCTCGCTGCCGAGCAGCCGTAGCGTCGCGGGCGGACGCCCGCCCTGACCGCAGGTGATCACCAGCTCGCCTGCGTGCTCCCGATGAACGAGTACGGATAACCGAGGTCGAACGCCGATGCCTGGTCGAGCGCCGTGACCTGCTTGGCCGTAAGCTCGAGATCCGCGGCGGCGAGGTTCGCATCGAGCTGCTCGATCGTCCGCGCGCCGAAGATCACGGAGGACACCTGGGGCTTGGCGGCCAGCCACGCGAGGCTGACGGCGGCCGGCGTCGTGCCGAGCTCGCCCGCGATTGCACGCACGGCGTCGAGGATCTTCCAGTTGCGCTCGAGGTCGTAGCGCGCGAACCGCTCGGCCTTGTCGCCGAGCCGCGTGCCGCCTTGCGGCGGCTTGCCGCGCTCGAACTTGCCGGTGAGGAAGCCGTTCGCGAGCGGCGACCAGCACAGCACGCCGAGCCCCTCCTCGCGACACAGCGGGATGTGCTCGCGCTCGATGTCGCGCACGAGCAGGCTGTACTGCGCCTGCAGCGTGACGAACGCCGCGCCGTGGTGCTGGCGAGCGGTCCACAGGCTGTTCATCAGCCGGTACGCCGCGTAGTTCGAGCAGCCGACGTAGACGACCTTGCCCGCGCGCACGAGGTCGTCGAGCGCCCGCAGCGTCTCCTCCTCGGGGACCGTGATGTCCTGCATGTGGATCTGGTAGAGGTCGATGCGATCGGTGCGCAGCCGGCGCAGCGAGTCCTCGACGCACTTGACGATCCGGTAGCGCGATGCGCCGCTGCGGTTCGGGCCGTCGCCCATCGTGAAGCGGAACTTGGTCGCGAGCACGATCTTGTCGCGCGCGCCGCGGTCGGCGAGCCAGTTGCCGAGCACGCGCTCGGACAGGCCGTCCTGGCCGTAGACGTCGGCGGTATCGACGAAGTTGAGGCCGGCCGCGACCGCCCGGTCGAGGATGGCGTGGGCCGTCGCCTCGTCGGATCCGGCCTTGTGCATGAACGACTTCTCGTCGGCCTCGCCGAACGTCATCGCGCCGAGGCACAGGGTCGAGACCTTCACGCCGGAGGAACCCAGGTTCTTGTATTTCATGGTGCGGACCTGGGGCGAACCTAGCATCCGCCTGGCGTCCCCACGGGGCCCTTGGGGGGGCCAGTCATCACCTGGCGGCAGCGGCGCCACGCCACGAGGCATGCGGACGCAGCTCGCGCGAGGCACGTGCCGTGCACTGCTGTCGGGCGTGCACCCGCCGAGCAGCGCCGGCCTCGACGTCATGACCCGGCCGACCCGTCCGGTCACGCCGCCGACGCCCCGCGCGATCGAGGGCCTGCCGAGCTACGACCTCGACGGCCTCGACGACGAGAGCACCACGGTCCATCCCGGCTTCGCCGACGGCGGCCGGACGGTGGTCCGCGCCCCGCTGCCGACCTTGCCGCCGGACACCTTCCCACCCGCGCTGGCGCCGCTGGCGACTCCCGCGGCGGTCCCCGTCCCCGCCGCGGAGGGCTTCCACCCGGCTCCCGGCACGACGCTCGCCGGCAAGTACCAGCTCCTCGAGAAGATCGCGCAGGGCACCTTCGGGCTGGTCTACACGGCCCGCGACACCAACCTCGATCGCGAGGTCGCGATCAAGATCCTCAATCCCGCGCACGTCGCGAACGTCGACATCCTCCAGCGCTTCCTGCAGGAGGCCCGCGCGGCCGCGCGGATCGCCCACCCTGGCATCGTCACGATGTTCGACTGCGGCCACTTCGACACCGGCGCGTTCATCGCGATGGAGCTGCTCGCGGGCGAGAGCCTGACGGTCCGCCTCGCGCGCAGCACCCGGCTCGCTCCCGGCGATGCGATCGAGATCGCGCGCCAGGTCGCGTCCGCGCTCGACGCCGCGCACCGTGTCGACATCCTCCACCGCGATCTCAAGCCCGACAACATCTACATCGTCCCCGACCCGGCGATGCCGGCGGGCGAACGCGTCAAGGTCCTCGACTTCGGGCTCGCGAAGCTCGGCGACTCGGGGCAGACCCACCTGAACACGATCTTCGGCACGCCCCGCTACATGTCCCCCGAGCAGTGCCGCTCGGCCACGCAGCTCGACCAGCGCAGCGACATCTACTCGCTCGGCTGCATCCTGTTCGAGCTCGCTACCGGCCGCACGCCGTTCGACGGCAACCTGCGCGAGCTCGTCGAGCGTCACCAGCGCGCCCCGATCCCGCGCGCGAAGCTGTTCGCGCCCGAGATCTCGCAGCAGCTCGAGGATCTCATCATGCTCATGCTGCAGAAGGACCCGGCCGCGCGCCCGCAGACGATGGGCGCGGTCGTGCGCAAGCTGCAGAGCCTCCCGGAGCGTGCGGTGCGCGCCCCGCTCGCGGATGCCACCGTCATGCCGATGGCGGTGCAGCTGCTGGCGCTCGCGCCCACGCAGTCGACGCCCGTCAACGCCGCTACCCTCGACGCGTCGAGCACGACGTCATGGCCGCGACTCCGGCGAGCGCCGATCATCGCCGCCGTGATCGCCTTCGTGGTCGCGGGAGCGTTGACCGCCATCGCCGCGCGCGGCTCCACGAAGCGGGCGAGCCCCGATCCCGTGCCGGCGGCATCGGTCGTGCCCCAGACGCCGCCCGGATCCTGACGCTCCGGGTTCGGCTCCCGTACCACGTCACGCTAGCTTGGCCGGGATGTCGGCGCCTGCCGCGAACGGCGATCACCGGTACTTCTCGCACCGCAGCTCCAGGACGTCGCGGTGGTGCGAGTTCGTGCTCGCGTACGGCGCGACCGAGACCGCGCCGATCCGCGACGTGGCATAGTGCGGCTCGTGCGGTTTCCGCCCGCGAACATGCAGCTGCGGCGCGCTCAGCTCGTGCTGATGCTCGCCGTGCTGCTGCCGACCGTGATGTCGACCTTCGTCGGCATCCTGCTGCTCGCGATCGGCAGCACCGCGACCACGCTGATCTCCGGTGTGCTCGTGCTGACGTTCTGCACGAGCGGCATCACCGGCTACATCCTCGTCTCGATCTTCGTCGGCAAGGGCGTCTCGCTCGTGCAGGTCCAGAACGACTTCGTCTCGAGCGTCTCGCACGAGCTCCGCACGCCGATCACCTCGATCCGCCTGCTCATCGAGTCGCTGCGCGACGGCCGGCTCGAGGAGGAGGACGAGAAGCAGGTGCTCTCGCTGCTCGGCCGCGAGACGCTGCGCCTCGAGGTCCTGGTCGGCCGCGTCCTCGAGCTGTCGCGGCTGCAGACCAGCTACGAGTTTCAGCGCGAGACGATCGAGGTCGGGGCGCTGGTCGACGAGGCCGTCGCGGCGTTCGACGCGCTGACGCTGACCCGGCCGACCCCGATCAAGTGCGACGTCGAGCCCGGGCTGATCCTGACCGGCGATCGCTCGACGCTGGTGCGCGCGGTCGTGAACTTGATGACGAACGCATGGAAGTACACCGCGGAGGACAAGCAGATCGCCGTCGTCGCGCGGGGAGTCGGGCGGTGGATCGAGCTGACCGTCCGTGACAACGGGGTCGGCATCGACCCGTCGGAGCAGCGCGCGATCTTCGAGCAGTTCAAGCGCGGTCGGGCGGCGCACGAAGGCGGCGCGCCGGGCGTCGGGCTCGGCCTGTCCTTCGTCCGCGCGATCGTGCGAGGGCACAAGGGCAAGCTCGACATCGCCTCGCGGCCCGGCCAGACCGAGTTCACGATCCGCCTGAAGCGCCGCGAGCCGACCTCGACGGCGCTCCCGGTCCTCAGCGAGGAAGCCCGCTCGTGACCACCGCCCAGATCCTGATCGTCGAGGACGACGACGCCATCGCGACCGGCCTGTCGCTCAACCTCAAGCTCGCCGGCCACAGCTCGAGCATCGCCCGCGACGGCGAGGAGGCGATCCGGCAGATCGCCGATCGCGACTTCGCGCTGATCCTCCTCGACATCAACCTCCCCAGGAAGAACGGCCTCGAGGTGCTGGCCGCGCTCCGCAGCAGCGACAACGTCGTGCCGGTGATCGTCGTGTCGGCCCGCGAGGGCGAGTTCGACAAGGTCGCCGCGCTCCGGCTCGGTGCCGACGACTACGTCACGAAGCCGTTCGGCCTCGCCGAGTTGCTCGCGCGCATCGAGGCGGTGCTGCGCCGCACCCAGCAGGTGACCACCACCCCGATCCCCGCGCCGCCGACGGACCATGCCTCGTTCGGCGACTTCGACATCGACCTCGCGCAGCGCGTGGTCAGCCGCCGCACCCCGGCCCGCCCGGGCCACGACGCTGCCGCCGACATCAAGCTGACGCACCTCGAGTTCGAGCTGCTGGTGTTCTTCGTCCAGCACCCGAGCCAGGTGTTCTCGCGCTCGCAGCTGTTCCAGCACGTCTGGGGGCAGTCGGCGGGGTCGGTGCGCACCGTCGACAACTTCGTCGGTCAGCTCCGCAAGCGCTTCGAGACGAACGCCGAGCAGCCCCGGCACTTCATCACCGTGCGGGGATCCGGATATCGCTTCGATCCCTGAGCGCGTCGGCCGGGACCGCGTATCCTCGGAGCATGGCCGAGACGATCTTCACGAAGATCCTGCGCAACGAGATCCCGTGTCATCGGATCTACGAGGACGACCGGGTCCTCGCCTTCCTCGACATCAACCCGATCGCCCGCGGGCACACCCTCGTGATCCCGCGCGAAGCCGCCGAGACCCTCGACCAGCTCTCCGAGGAATCCGCCGCCGCGATCGGCCGCGTGCTGCCGCGGATCGCCCGCGCCGTGATGATCGCGACTGGCGCGCGCGACTACAACATCCTGCAGAACAACGGCGCCGGGGCGCACCAGGCCGTGATGCACGTCCACTTCCACGTCATCCCGAAGCACGATGACGGCACCGGCCTCGGCATCGGCTGGAAGGCCACCCCACTCACCGGCGCCGAGGACCTCGCGAAGGCGATCGCCGATCAGCTATGAAGCGCCTGCTCTCCGTCGCCGCGCTCCTCGGCGCGGTCGCCGCGCTCGGCGGCTGCCTGATGCCGCGCTACCTGGCGCAGGCGGCCCACGGCCAGTTCGACCTGCTCGACCGCGCGAAGCCGATCGAGGAGGTGATCGCCGATCCCGCAACGCCGCTGCGGACGGCGATGCTGCTCTCCACGATCCCCGAGATCAAGGCGTACGGCCGCAGCTTCGGGCTGTCGGTGCGCCGCAACTACACGCACTACGCCGCGCTCGGTCGGCCGGCGGCGGTGTGGTTCGTCGGGGCCGCCGATCCGCTGAAGTTCAAGCCCCGCAAGTGGTGCTTCCCGATCGTCGGCTGCTTCGCGGGCGTGGGCTGGTTCGACGAGGATGACGCGGTCAAGCACAAGCTCGACCTCGAGGCGCAGGGCTACGACGCCATCGTGCGCCCGGCGTCGGCGTACTCGACCGGCGGCTGGTTCCCCGACCCGGTGCTGTCGACGATGCTCGCCGGCGACAACTCCGCGCTGCCCGAGCTGTTCAACGTGATCATCCACGAGTCCGTCCACGCGACGGTGCTCGTACCGGATCAGCCGTTCTTCAACGAGAGCTTCGCGACGTACGTCGCCGACACCCTGACGGATCACTGGATCCTCGAGAAGTTCGGCCGCGGCTCGCCCGAGGAGCTCGCGTGGTCGCTCGGTCAGGCCACGCACCTCGCGCGGACCTCGCGGATGCTCGACGGCTACAACCAGCTCAAGCAGCTCTACGACGGCCCGCTGCCGCGCGACGCCAAGCTGGCGCGCAAGGCGCAGATCATCGACGAGCTCGTCGACGATCTCCGCCTCCGCAAGCGCCCGAACAACGCGTCGCTGACCGAGACCCGGGTCTACAACGGTGGGGTCGCGCACCTGATCGAGGCGCACCGCACGTGCGGCGACCTCCGCAAGCTCGTGATCGCCGGGCGCGGCATGTCCCGCAAGGACTTCGGGAAGACCCTGCAGGACGACCTCGCGCCGATCGGCAAGCTGCTCGGCGAGCGCTGCCGGTCGATCCCGTGAGCGCCAGGGCCGCGCGCCGCGCATGAAAAACTGGCGCCCGTCGGTCGGCGCACTCACGATCACGGTATGCGCGCGCTCGTCGTCGTCGTGGGGCTCCTCCTCGCATGCCTGCCCGTCACCGCGGAGGCGCGCCCGAGCACACGACCCAGCAAGCAGCAGCGCGGGAAGGTGGCCCGGATCGCGGTCGCCAAGCCGGTGCCGAAGCCGCGCGGGCAGTCCGTCGGGGTGCCGTGGTCGGGGAAGCTCCGCGATGCCTCGAAGCTGCGCGAGGACAAGCGCTACCACCTGCGTCGCCCGCACCGGACCTTCGCCACGCGCACCACGGTCGAGCACACGCGGCGTGCGCTGGTCGACACCCTCGCGCAGTTCCCGAAGCTCCATGCCCTCGCGGTCGGCGACCTGTCGTCGCCGCGCGGCGGCTGGATCTCGGAGCACAACTCGCACCAGTCCGGTCGGGACGTCGATCTCGGCCTGTTCTACAAGCAGCGCCCTGCCGGCTACCCCGCGCGGTTCGTCAACGCGACCGCGAACACGCTGCACGTGGCCGCGACGTGGGCGCTGATCTCGAACCTCGCGTCCACCCAGGAGCACGACGGCGGCGTCCACATCATGTTCCTCGACTTCGACCTCCAGGGCGTGATCTACCGCTGGGCGCAGGAGAACGGCGTCAGCACCCGCCGCCTCGACCGCCTGTTCCAGTACCCGCACGGCCGCGGGGCCAGCGCTGGCCTCATCCGCCACGAGCCCAACCACGCCGACCACCTCCACGTGCGCTTCCGCTGCGCCGCGGCCGACCGCGACTGCCGCTGAGATCCGCCACTGGGAGATCGGCCGCCAAGGCCGCCAGGTGCCGGTCGGGAGACCCTCGAGCGCGGCGGCCGCAGCGAACGCGCTCGCGCCCGTCCGCTTCCTTGATCCTTGGCGCCCTTGGCGGCCTTGGCCAATCTCTTCCGCCGCCGGCTGTGCGTCCGCCGCTAGCTCCGCAGCTTGCGGAGGAAGTCGCCGGCCTTCGCGACGACGCCGTCGCCGTAGAGCGCCTTGATCATGCCGCGCAGGCGCTTGGGCAGGTCCTTGGGCTGGCGAAACGACATCATGTTGAGCGGCAGCGAGAACGCCTGCTCGGCCGTCGACTTGGTGCGCGTGAACTCGCGGATGCCCTCGTCGCCGTGGATGCGGCCGAAGCCCGAGTCGCCGATGCCGCCGAAGGGCAGCGACGGGATGCCGGCGAAGCCCATGACCGAGTTGATCGACGTCATGCCAGCGCGCAGCTTGTCGGCGATGCCACGGGCGGCCTTGCCGGCGAACACCGTCGAGCCGAGTCCGTACGTGGTGTCATTGGCGAGGGTGACGGCCTCGTCGATCGAGCCGACGCGCTGGATCGGGATGACCGGGCCGAACGTCTCGTCGCTCATCACCTTCATCGAGTGCTCGACCTCGGTGATCACGGTCGGCTGGATGTAGTTGCCGCTGATCGCGTCGGGGCCGCCGGTGTGGATCTTCGCGCCCTTCGCGACGGCGTCCTCGAGGTGGTCCCTGACGATCGCGACCTGGGCCGTGCTCGTCATCGCGCCGAGATCGCCGTCATCGCCGCCCGTCTTGAGCGCCCGCACCTGCTTGATGACCTCGTCGACGAACCGGTCGTGCACCCCGTCGACCACGTAGACCCGCTCGACCGAGATGCACGCCTGGCCGGCGTTGGTCAGCGCGCCATAGACGCAGGCCTCCGCCGCCTTCTCGAGATCCGCGTCGCCGGCGACGATCATCGGATCCTTGCCGCCGAGCTCGAGCAGCACCGGCGTCAGCCGCTCCGCCGCCGCGATCATCACGCGCTTGCCGGTGGCGGCCGAGCCCGTGAACGCGATCTTGTCGACGGCGGCCTTCGCGAGCGCCGCGCCCGTCGCGCCCGCGCCGGTGACGACCTGCAACAGATCCGGGAGGCCGAACGTCTTCGCGGCGAGCTCGGCGAGCCGGACCGCGACGAGCGGCGTCAGCTCGCTCGGCTTGAACACGACCGCGTTGCCGGCAGCGAGCGCGTACGCGATCGAGCCCATCGGCGTGAACAGCGGGTAGTTCCACGGGCCGATCACCGCGATCACGCCCAGCGGGTGATAGCTGACGGTCGCGCGGAAGTTCGCGAGCAGCCCGGAGGAGACCTTGCGCGGCGCCATCGCCGCCTCGGCGCACGCGGCCGCGTGCTGGACGTGCCCGAGCGCCATCATGACCTCGGTCAGCGCCTCGGCCTCGGGCTTGCCGTTCTCGCGGTGGATGATCGCGGCGAGCTCGTCGGCGTGGGCGGCGATCGCCTTGCGGAACGCGGTCAGCTCCTCGCTGCGCGCCTCGAAGCTGCGGGTCGACCAGATCGTCGCCGCCACGCGCGCGCGCGCCACCACGGCATCGACGTCGCTGGCGGTGTGGATCGGGACCGTCCCCACGAGCTCACCGGTCGCCGGGTTGAAGCTGGAGAGTCGATCGGTGGACGGGGTCGTCGCGACGGTGGCCATGGCGCAAGATGGCACCCGTCGGTCGGAGCCTCAAGGCTGATCCAGCGGCGCGGGCGGGGCGCCCGCTGGCTCGCGGATGTGGACGGCCTTCAGCGCTCGAACCAGCGCAGCGCGATCGCGAGGATGGCGAACGCCGCGAGGATCACGAACACCACGGCGAAGATCAGCCAGCGGCTGCTCGACCGGATCTTGAGGTCCGCGACCTCGCTCGGCAGCCGGGTCGCGCCGGCGTTCCCTGCCGGATCGATCACCCGGTTGCCCGGGGAGGTCTCCCAGCCGAGCTTGAGATCGTTGACCAGCGGCTGCGCGCCGGCATCGCTGAGCTCGTCGCCCGCCAGCAGGGCCTGCGGCAGCAACCCCGCGGGCGTGATCCGCACCGCCGGCGGCGCTGTGCCGGTCAGCGTCGCGGCGCCTTCGTCATCGTGCGCGCTCGGGGGCCGATCGTAGCTCTTCGGGGGCGTGGGCCGCGCACGGGCCGAGTGGAGCGGCGCGGTCACCATGCGCTCGAGCGCGGCCTGGTGGCGCGGCTCCATGACGTTCGTCTTCTCGTTGTCGACGTCGCCCTCGCTGACCTCGGTGCGCTCGTGCGACTGCGACGCGCCCTCGACCCACGGCTCCTTCTTCGCGCCGAACAGCTGCACCATGAAGCGGCTCATCGCCGTGTTCGAGCCGGTGAGCTTCGAGCGCACCGCGAACGCATCGAGCGCCTCGAGCAGCTCCTGCGCCGTCTGGAACCGCGCGGCCGGATCGTTCGCCATCGCGGTGAGGATGATCGCCTCGAGCTCGCGCGGGTACCCGGCGACCGCCACCGACGGCAGCACCACGTCCCCGGCGACGATGCGCTTCATCGTCTCGAAGTCGTCGTTGCCCTTGAACGCGCGACGCAGCGTCGTCAGCTCGTAGAGGACGATGCCGAGCGCGAAGATGTCGCTGCGGCGATCGACCGGCTTGCCCTTGCACTGCTCGGGCGACATGTACCCGTACTTGCCCTTGATCGTGCCGCCGACGGTCTTCGTCGCGCGCTCCTCGGCCTTCGCGATGCCGAAGTCGAGCACCTTCACGCTGCCGTCGTAGCCGATCATGATGTTGGCCGGCGTCACGTCGCGGTGGACGATGTTGAGCGGCTGGCCGTTCTTGCCGCGCCGCTCGTGCGCGTGGTGGAGCCCTGCCGCTGCCCCGCCGACGATCATGATCGCGAGCTCGAGCGGGATGGTCCAGCCGCGGCGCAGCGTGGTCTCGAGGATCGCCCGGGCGTTCTCGCCGTGGACGTACTCCATCGCCATGAAGTAGGCGCCGTCGGCCTGATCGACCTCGTAGACCTGCGCGATGTTGTGGTGGTTGAGGGTCGCCGCGAGCTTGGCCTCGTCGAGGAACATCGTGACGAACCGGTGGTCGCTGGCGCGCTCGCGGAGGATCGTCTTGAGGACGACGTGGCGCTCGAACGAGCCCAGCCCCGACTGCCGGGCCAGGTAGATCTGCGCCATACCGCCGGTCGCGAGATGAGCGATCACCTCGTAGCGGCCGACCCGCGTGGGGGCGCCCGTGGCGGACTCCGGTGGCGCCACGACCGCAGGATCGGCCGGCGGCCCTATCGTGTCAAGCCAGCGCCCCGACGAGACCACAGGTGATCGTGCATACTTCGGTTGCGTGACGGGGAGTCAGATCCAGATCGCGCTGGCCGGTGTCCTGCCTGCCCTGGTCGCGATGTGGTTCGTCGACCGACTCGACCGCCAGCGCCCGGAGCCTCGGCGGCTGCGCCGGCTCGTCGCGGTCGCGGGCATGCTCTCGGTGATTCCTGCACTCGTGCTCGAGGTCGGGCTCACGCGGACGCCCCCCGAGTACACGTATCAGGGCGCCAGCTTCAGATCCTTCCTCGCGGCGGGGGTCGAGGAGGCCTGCAAGGTCGTCATCATCTTCTGGATCGTGTGGCGCCGCCCGGCGCTCGACGAGCGGATGGTCGGCATCGTCCATGCGAGCCGCGCCGGCCTCGGCTTCGCGCTGGTCGTGAACGTCATGTACCTGCCGGTCGTCGCGCGCACCGTCGACGACCAGCTCCCGATGTGGATCCTTCACGCGGTGCTCTCGGTTCCCGGCCACGCGATGTGGACGGGCATGATCGGCGCGCTGGCGGCCCGCCGCCGGTTCGACGGCCGGGGCCTCGGCCTGCTCGGCGGCTACCTGCTCGCCGTCGCGTTCCACGGCACCTATGATCTCGCGCTGGGCGTCCAGCGACCGATGCTGCTCGAGGGCCACGGCGGCCTGGCGTGGCTCCTCATGGGGGTGCCGATCGGGCTCACGGTCCTCGCGTTCTTCGTCCTCCGCTCGATGGCGCGCACCGCGCTCCGGCTCGATGATGTCGACGCCGCGAACGCCGCGGCCCGCGCGGCCGCCCGGATCCGCGGGGTCGCTAGCTCCGCGCCCGCAGAACCGTGACCGCGGCGGCGACCCCGGTCACGACGGCGACGGCGAACAGCCAGATCCCGCGGTCGAGGCTCGCCCCCGGGACGCCGGGGAACAGCGCGACGAAGCCGGTCGCGACCAGGGTCGCGGTGACGATCGAGACGAGCGCGCACTTCGCGACCAGCCGCGGAACCCGGCGCGACGCCACGCCGGCGGCGAGCAGGACGAGGACGAACAGCGCGATCAGCCCGGCGGCCCACGTCGCGATCCCGAACCGCATCCACTGCGGGTTGCCGATCCAGCCCAGCCCCGCGGGCTGGCAGTCCCCGGCAAAGCAGTGCCGGGACCCGAACGGCCCGATCTGGACGTCCGCCACCGACCACCAGCGCCCCAGCTGGACCGCCAGCCCGAAGGCGGTCGCCGCGATCAGTGCAAGTCCAACGGTCACCCAGCGAAACTTCAAGGCGGCGCATTCTGTACAGGGTGTGAGAGGTGCGCAACGCGAATCTGGCAGTTGCTCACATCCCTGAACAAAGCCGCGTACCTACATTGCACCTACCGGGGGCGGTAGCCGCACTCTTGGCCCCGCCGATGTCACGCGCCTCACTCATCGTGCTCACCTTGGCGGCTGCGGCCTCGACCTCCGGCACGGAGGGCGCGTTGGCAGGATCGCTCGAACGGACGACCGTGCGGACCGCGCCGATCGAGAGCGCGATCGAGAGTGCACCCGGCACCCTCCACGAGCTGGCGGACCAGCTCGCGCTCGTCCCGCGCAGCGTGATCGAGCAGGCGATCCGCTGGCAGCGCGACCTCCGCAACCTCGCGCACCGCGCGGCCGAGCGCCTCGCCCTGCTCGCCGACGACAGCGGCGTGCGGATCCCGGACCTCACGATCCTCGTGACGGACCCCGTCGCGAACACCGAGTCCTCGGGGTTTGGCTGGCGCGACGACCCGATCCGCCACCGTCCGAAGTTTCACACCGGCACCGATTTCCGCGGCAAGCGGGGGACCCCGGTCCTCGCGGCCGGCGGCGGTGTCGTGACGTTCGCCGGCCGGATGGGCGGCTACGGCAACATCGTCCACGTCGACCACGGCGGCGGCGTGATCACCCGCTACGCGCATCTCCGGCGCATCGAGGCGAGCCGGGGGGCGGCGGTCGCGGCCGGCGAGCAGATCGGTCAGCTCGGCTCGACCGGGCGTGCCACGGGCCCGCACCTCCACTTCGAGGTCCGCCTCGATGGCCGGCCCGTCGACCCGGTCACCGCCATGACGGTCGCCCAGCTCTCGCGCGAGGCGCCCGCCATGGGCAAGGTCGCCGCGTTCGCGCTGTCGCCCGAGCTCCAGACCGCAGCGTCGTCGCGGCTCGACCCGCCGAAGCAGCGGGTGAAGGCGGCCAAGGGCTCCCGCCCCGATCGCCCGGGCCGCGTGAAGCGCGTCCGCCCCGTCTCCTGATCCCCGTCGGCTGACGCACCCCGCCAGGGCTGGCTGCCTCCGCCATCTTCGAGAGATCTTGTATGCGCTCCCACGTGTAGAATCGGGGTCGTATGCAGAGGCTACTGCTCCTCGGTGTCGTGACGGCACTGGCCGCGTGCAGCTTCTCCGCACCCGGCATCCCCGGCACGGCCGACGACGTGCCCGATGGTGCAGTCGCCACGGTCGTCGGGTTCCAGGCGGCGACCTCGCTGCAGGACGAGACGTCCGGGGCGATCACCGTGGCGGTGATGCTCGCCGCGCCGGCGGCGGCGCCGGTGTCCGTCAGCTACGCGGTGACCGGTGGCTCCGCGGTCCACGGCACCGACTTCGCGGGCGCCACCACGGGCACGCTGACGTTCGCGCCCGGCGAGACCGAGCTCGGCATCGAGCTCGTGATCCTGCCGGACACCCTCGAGGAGCAGGACGAGACGCTGGCGATCGCGCTCGCGTCGCCGACCGGCGGAGCGAGCCTCGGCATCGCCCAGCACACGCTGACGATCAGCTCGGACGTGCTGCCGCGCGTCAGCTTCACGCTCGGCACCTCGTCCGCCCCCGAGAGTGCCGCGGTCTCGTTCAGCGTCGCGCTCGACGTGGCGTCGAGCCGCCAGGTCCGTGTCGACTACGTGCTGTCGGGCACCGCGACCACTGCCGACTACGGGCTGCGCGGCGGCACATTCGTGTTCCCGGCCGGCATCAAGTCCCAGTCGATCGCGGTGGGCCCGGTCGACGATGCGCTCGACGAGGACAACGAGACGGTGCGTGCCACGCTCGCCAACTCGGTGAACGCGGTGATCGTCGGTGCGAGCGCGCTCCGCCAGCACACCCTCGAAGACAATGACCCGCTACCGATCGTCGCGTTCGTGGGCACGAGCCGCACCGTCAACGAGAACGTCACGATGACGGTGTTGACGGTCGCGCTCGACACCCCGAGCGGGCGCGAGGTCTCGGTGCCGTTCACCGTCGATGCCGGGAGCGCCGCGGTCAACGATGACTTCTCGGTGATGACGGGATCGCCGCTCGTGTTCGCGGCCGGCACCACGCAGCGCACGATCACGGTGCTCGTCGTCAACGACGTGCGCGACGAGGACACCGAGACGCTGACGATCGAGCTCGGGACGCCGGTGAACGGCACGCTCGACGCCGCGAGCGACACGTTCGACCTGTCGATCACCGATGACGACAATCCGCCCCAGGTGCGGTTCGACCCCACCCAGGCCCATGGCGAGGCGCTCGAAGGCAACGCGGACACGAACTATGACTACCGCGTCGAGCTGTCGGCGCCGTCGGGCAAGCCGATCAGCGTGCTGATCGAGATCGGCGGCGGCGACGTCGAGGCCAACGACTTCTCGGTGACCGGGAACCCCGTGGTCTTCATGCCCGGCGAGACGATGAAGAACCTCCGGATCACGGTGATCGGCGACACCCTGGGCAACCCCGACGATGGCAACCAGGAGACCATCGTCATGCAGCTTCCGGGCGCCATCACGAACGCGTCGCGGGGCTCGCCCGCCACGCGGTTTCACAAGATCATCGACGACGACTGACCGCGACGCGGCTCAGCCGACGCGCTTGCCGTCGGCGGACCACTGGTAGAAGCCCTCGCCGGCCTTCTTGCCGAGCTTGCCGGCGGCCACCTTCTCGCGGAGCACGGCGGGTGGCGTGAACGCCGGCCCGATCGCGCCCGCGAGGTACTCGGCGATGCCGAGCCGGACGTCGAGCCCGACGAGGTCCGTGAGCTCGAGCGGGCCCATCGGGTGGCCGTACCCGAGCTTCATCGCGGTGTCGATGTCGGCCGCCGACGCGACGCCCTGCTCGACCATGCGCATGGCCTCGAGCCCGATCACGAGACCGAGCCGGCTCGACGCGAAGCCCGGGCTGTCGGCGACCGTGATCGGCGTCTTGCCGAGCCGCTCCACGAAGCCGACCGCGAGCGCCACCGCGGCCGGGTCGGCGAGCGGGTGGCGCACGATCTCGACGAGCTTCATCACGTGCACCGGGTTGAAGAAGTGCATGCCCACGAGCCGACCGGGATCGCGCACGGCGGCCGCGATCTGGGCGATCGGGAGCGAGGACGTGTTCGTCGCGAGCAGCGCGCCCGCCGGCGTCGCCCGATCGACCGCCTCGAAGATCTCGCGCTTGAGCTCGATGCGCTCGGGCACCGCCTCGATCACGCAGTCGGCGCCCTCGCAGGCAGCCGCGAGGTCCTCGACCGCGCGGATGCGGCCGATCGTGGCGTCGCGGTCGCTCGCCGCGAGCTTGCCGAGCTCGACACCCTTGTCGAGGTTCTTGCGGATCCGCGTGAGCGCGGTCACAGCCCCACCCGGGGCTGCATCGTAGAGACGGACCTCGGCACCGGTCAGCGCCGCGACGTGGGCGATGCCGTGGCCCATGGTGCCCGCACCGATCACCGTGATGGTTCGAAGCTCGGAGACCAGAGATGTCACGTGGCCAACCTACGCCAGGCCTCCGTGGCGCGGTAGTATCCCTCGATGCGATCGTGGTTGCGGATCGCGGGGCTGTGCGGGCTCGCTGGGCTCGCTGGGCTCGGTGGGCTCGGTGGACTCGGCTGTAGCTTCTCCGCGAACCCGACCGGCCCGGGTGACGGCGCGATCGATGACGGCCCGCCGCACGACGGCGCGATCGATACCCCCACGCTCCCCGATGCGAGGGCGTGCTTCGGCGCGGGCTTGGGCATGACGTGCCTGTCCGCGGCACCGACCTCGCCGCTCGTGCTGCCCGATGCGGTGTTCGATACCGGCGGTGCGGGCTGCACCGAGGTCGTGACCGTCGGCGGCATCCAGCACTGCGTGATGGCGGGCACCACCGTGGGCGTCGCGGCCGCGACGACGTTCCGCGCGACCGGGGCCCGCCCGCTGATCGTGATCGCGTCGACGGTGCTCACGATCAGCGGCACCCTCAGCGTGTCGTCATCGCGTGGCGGCCTGCCGGGCGCGGGCGCCGCGATCG
>JALZOI010000598.1 GCA_030857245.1 Myxococcota bacterium | reverse complement strand
AGCAGCTCGAGACGCAGCACGCGGGCGCGGTCGCCGCGGCGATCGAGGCCACGCGCAGCGAGGCGGGCGGCGAGGCCCGGCATGCCGTCAGCGAGATGCAGACCCAGCACGCGGCCGAGGTCGCGCGGCTCCGCCAGGAGCACGCCGCCGCCGTCGCGACGCTCGTCGAGGAGCGCGATGGCGTGATCAAGGCGGCCCGCGAGGAGGCCGAGGATCAGGTCACGCGCATGGAGGGCGAGCACGCGGCCGAGCTGGCGCGCCGCCAGGTCGCACAGGCCGCCGAGATCAAGCGCGTCCGTGACGAGCTCGCGGTCCAGCTGGTCGGCCATGCGGCGAAGCACGACAAGGCCGTGACCGAGATGACCGGCCAGCTCCAGCAGCTCAAGGCCGAGCTCGAGCGGGCCGCGGCGGCGCACCAGCAGGTGCTCGCGGAGCAAGCGAGCCAGCACGCGGCCGAGCTGACGGCCCAGGCGAACCAGCACGCGGCCGTGATGGCGGCGCGCGAGCGCGAGCTGACGACCGCGCGCCAGGACGATGCGACCGCCCACACCGCAGCGCTCGCAGAGCTCGAGGCGGAGCTCGAGCGCTCGGCCGCGCAGCACGGCATCAAGCTCGACGGCGCGCGCCGCGAGCTCGAGGAGATCATCGCGCAGCACGAGGGTGCGAAGCAGCAGCTCGTCGAGGATCAGCGGCGGGTCCAGGCCCAGCTGGCGGCGCAGCACGCCGAGGAGCTGACCCGCCTCGCCGAGGACAAGCAGCGCGCGATCGACGACATCGAGCGCGCTACGGGCGAGCATCGCGCGGCGAGCGAGCGGGCCGCCGAGCAGCACCGCGCGGACCTCGTCCAGGCGAAGGAGCTCGCGGATCGCGAGATCGCCGAGCTTCGCCACGCGCTGCTGTCCGCGAAGCGGGCGATGGAGGAGACGGCGGTGCGCACCCAGGCCGAGCGCGAGGAGCGCGATCAGGCGCACGCGGCGGCACGGGCCGAGCTGCTCGCACAGCACGAGCATGCGGTGGCGGTGGCGCATGGCGAGCTCGTCAAGGTCAAGGCCGTCGCCGACGCCGAGCACCACCGCGCCATCGCCGCGAAGCAGGCCGAGCACGACCGCGCTCGCAGCGACCTCGAGGCGGAGCACGCGCGCGTCGCGAAGGACCTCACGACCGAGCGCGACGAGCTGCGACGCGGCCTGTCGGCCGCGCGCGACACGATCAAGCGCGGCGAGAGCGAGCTCGCGACCGCGGTCCAGACGATCGCGGATCGCAACGCCGAGCTGCGCGCCGCGACCGCGGCGATCGGCGAGCGCGATGGCCGGCTCGCGGAGCTCCGGCAGGAGATCGCCGCGATCGAGCACGAGAACACGAGCTACCAGGAGCAGGTGTTGCGCGCGTACCAGAAGATCAAGGCCGACGAAGCGATGGTGGCGCGCGCCAAGAAGGCGATGGCGATCGCCCTCACCGTGCTCGACGACCAAGGCACGCCGAAGTCCGAACCGACGTGAGGGCGACAGCCACCGTCACGGCACGGTCACCGTCACGTTCGTAGGACGACGCGTCGCGTGCGACGCTACGCGGTCACGCGCGCGACCTGCGTGTCCTTGCCCTGCTTCCAGAGCGCGCGCTCGATCGCGAGCAGCAGAGGTCCGAACGTCGCGCGCTCGAGTGCGGAGACGACGAAGCCACCATCGAGGCGCGCGAGCTGATCGGCCTCGTCGGAGTCGAGCTTGTCGGCCTTGTTCCACACGAGCACGCGCGGCTTCTCGCCGAGGCCGAGGTCCGAGAGGATGCCCTCGACGGCGCGGATGTGCTGATCGCGATCGGGATCCGCGGCATCGACGACATGGAGCAGCAGGTCGGCGTCCGCCATCTCCTCGAGGGTCGCGCGGAAGGCGCGGGTCAGCTCGGCCGGCAGATCGCGGATGAACCCGACCGTGTCGGTGATCACGACCTCGCGCTCGTGCGGAAAGCGCAACCGGCGGCTGATCGGATCGAGCGTCGCGAACAGCTGGTCGGCAGCGAGCGCGTCGCCCTGGGTGAGCGCGTTGAGCAGCGTCGACTTGCCGGCGTTGGTGTAGCCGCAGATCGCGAGGATCGGGATGTCGCGATGGGTCCGGCGCTGCCGTCGCAGCCGGCGATCACCCGCGAGATCCTCGAGGCGCTTCTCGAGGATCTGGATCCGTCCGCGCGCGCGCCGGCGGTTGATCTCGAGCTTCGTCTCGCCGGGACCGCGCCCGCCAAGTCCGGCCTGGCCACCCGGGCCGGCGGTGAGGCGCGACATCATCGTGTTCTTCTCGACGAGCCGCGGCAGCGCGTAGCGGAGCTGCGCGAGCTCGACCTGCAGCTTGCCGTCGCGGCTCGTCGCGTGCTGCGCGAAGATGTCGAGGATCAGCATCGTGCGATCGATCACCTTGAGCTCGGTGGCATCGCTGATCGAGCGAGCCTGACCAGGCGACAGATCGGGATCGAAGATCACGACTTCGGCGCCGAGCTGCATCGCGCGCAGCAGGATCTCGTCGAGCTTGCCGCGCCCGACGAGGTACTTTGGATCGGCGTCGGGGCGGCGCTGGACGAGGACGTCGAGCACCTTGACGCCGGCGGTGCGACACAGCTCGCGAAGCTCGGCGACGCGCGCCTCCGAGTCCTTCGCCCGACCGAGCTGGACGTGGACGAGCAGCGCACGATCCTTGCCGCGATCGGTGGCGGCGACCTTGCGGGCGCGGCCGTAGTCGGCCTCGAGCCGCTCGATCAGCTCGATGAAGTTCGTGTGCGGCGCGCTCGCGGGTTCGGCCGGCAGCTCGTGCCACGGTCGATCCGGCGGCGCATCCGCGAGCAGGTGACCGATGAACAGCCTGCCGGCGTTGCCGGCGGCATCGACCGTGATCGCGGCGACCGCGTCGAGCCGGAGCAGCGCGAGATCGGTGAGATCGTCGCGCGTCAGGCCTTCGTTGCGCAGGTGCGTGTGGACGAGCCGGAGGCCGCGGAACCGGCCCTGCCCGCCACGCATACGACCGACGTCGGGCAGCACGATCTTCGAGGCATCGCCCACGATGACGTGCTGGATCGCGCCGCGCCGATCGATCAGCACGCCGACCTGGCGATGCAGCTCGGCGCTCTGCTCGGAGAGCTGGGATGCGAGCTCGCTCGAGACGACCTCGGTCGGCGCCACGCGCCGGCGGTAGAGCCGCTCCAGCGCCTTGATCTCGCTTGCCTTGAGTCCGGCCAGGTTGCCGGTCACTTCTTGTTGCATGGATGTGCCGTTCTGACGAAGCCCAGCAGGTGGCGGCAGGTAGGTGCTGGTGCAAGCAACGACCACAGGCCGTCACGCGGGCAATCTACCCATTGCAGCGGGGTTTGCCACGGATATAGTCATCCCGGTGAGCCGGGACCGGAAAGACGACTCCGGCATGCGCCGCCGGTTTCGCGCGCTCGTCGCGCATCCCCAGCCCGAGGCGATCGGTGAGCTAGCCGAAATGCTAGGTGGCCTGGGCCTCGTCGTCGAGACCGCGCGGTCGACCGTCGAGGCGCTCAACAAGCTGCGCTCGCAGCCCGCGCACGTCGTCGTCTCGTATCACATGAGCGGCAGCTTCGATGGGGTCGGACTCCTCGAGGCCAGCATCCTGCACTCGCCCGAGGCGCTGCGGATCGTGCTGGTGTCCGCGCCCGACGAGGCCGTCGAGCTCGACTACCGCCCGCCGCACGCCGGCATCATCATCCGGCTCGTCGCGAAGCCCAGCGAGCGCAGTCGGCTGGTCGCGCTCGTCGGGGAAGGCGTCAAGCTGCTGAACCTCGTCGAGGAGCAGCGCGAGCTCGTCCGCAAGCTGTCGCTCGATCAGACGAAGTTGCAGCGCCGAGAGACGCTGCTCGACACCGTCGTCAAGGAGCGCACCAAGGAGCTCGAGGAGAGCTACGAGAAGCTCAAGATCGCGAACCGCCAGGCGCTGTTCGGCCTCGCCGAGGCCATCGAGGCGAAGGATCCATACACGAAGGGGCACTGCGGCCGCGTCGCCGCCTACTCGCTCGTGCTCGCGAGGGAGGCGGGCTATCCGCTCGAGGGCCTCGAGACCCTCGAGTTCGGCGCGTTCCTCCACGACATCGGCAAGATCGGCATCAAGGATGCCGTGCTGCTCAAGCCCGGTCCGCTCGATGACGCCGAGTGGATCCACATGCGCGAGCACCCGGTGAAGGGCTACGACATCGCGTCGAAGATCGAGATGCTGCATCCGATCATGCCGGCCGTGCGCAACCACCACGAGCGCTGGGATGGCTCCGGCTATCCCGACAAGATGGTCGCCGGCGACATCCCACTGGTCGCCCGCATCGTGGCGATCGCGGATGCGTACGACGCGATGGCGACCGACCGGCCTTACAAGGCCGCGCTCCCTCTCGAGGAGTGCGAGGCCGTGCTCCGCAAGACGGCGAACAAGATGTACGACCCCGATCTGATCGAGGTCTTCGTCAGCCGCAAGCTCGGCACGCTGTACCGCGAGGACTACGAGGATCTGCCATACGAAGACGGCCACGCGGTCGTCGGATCGTCGTGAGCGCCGCGCGGTGGGTCAGTAACGCAGCGTCCAGCTGACCTCGGCGCCGCCCGCCCTCGGCGCGATCGCCACGCCACGCGTCTCGCTCGCGGAGCGACCGAGCACGACGAGGACCACCCCGACGCCGACCGCGCCGGCACCCACGAGGCCGAGCCCCCACGCGAGCTTGCGACCGCGTTGCCCGCGCTCCTCGACGGTGCTCTGGTCGTCGCCCCACTCGCCCTTGTAGCCCTCGAGCTCGGCCGCCTGCGCGCGGGCATCGAGCGCGAAGTAGAGCGCGCCACCGCCGAGGGCGACGCCCGCGAGCCCGAGCACGATCCCGGCGGTCTGGGT
>JALZOI010000597.1 GCA_030857245.1 Myxococcota bacterium | reverse complement strand
GCCGCATCCCGACGACCGAGGCCGGCGCGGATGGCGAGCCCGCGCGCTACGCGGTGTGCCTCGCGCCCTCGGGCCTCGACGACGGCGCGCGCGTCCAGCTCGCGCGCGACTTCAGGCTCGTCACCAACCGGCCGGTCAGCTTCCGGCTGTACTCGTCGAGCTCGCGCGACGATCAGCCCGGCTCGCTCGTGCCGATCGGCGACGGCAAGCCCGAGACGGTGGACGACGGCAGCGATCTGCTCGAGCTGCCGCCGATCGTCACGGTGCTGCGCGCGCGCGGGCGCGGCGAGGTCACCGTTCGCCTCGAGGTCCACATCACCGCACTCGGCGCGCTCGAGATCTACTGCGTGGACGCGCTGCCGCTCGCGGGCACGGCCGCCGAGACGTGGAAGCTCGCCTTCGACATGCGGTCGGGCGGCACCGCACCCGTCGTCGATGCCAGCGCCGCCGCCGACGCCGCGCCGCACCCGAAGACCGACGAGGCCAAGGCGAAGATCGCCGCCGCCTTCAAGACCGGCAGCGGCCTCGCATCGCTGACCCGCGATCTCGAGACGCTGCTCGAGGCTCGTCGCGATGACTGGTCGTTGCTGACGGCGCGCGCGCTGTTCGATGCGCTCGTCGAGGTCGCCCCGGATCGCAAGAAGACGGCCGACTACGAGCAGCGCTGGCTCAACCTCGCCGGCTTCCTGCTGCGGCCCGGCACCGGCGCGCCGCTCGACACCTGGCGCTCGCGCGTGATGTGGGGCGTGTTCAACGAGAACCTGGCGCACCCGAAGAGCGAGCCCGGCAAGCTCGCGTGGTGGATCCTGTGGCGCCGGATCGCGGGCGGCCTCGGCAACGGCCAGCAGGAACAGATCTACGATCGCCTCGCGCAGCTGCTGCTCCCCAGCCCGAAGCAGCAGAAGAAGCTCGCCGAGGTGAAGGCGAGCAAGCAGGAGCTCGCGGAGATGTGGCGCGTCGTCGCGAGCCTCGAGCGGCTGCCGATCGCGCACAAGATCAAGCTCGGCGACGAGCTGATGCGCCGCATGGACACCCGCAAGGGCCGTGAGGATCCGGTGCACCTGTGGGCGCTCTCCCGCGTCGGCGCGCGCGTCCCGCTCTACGGTCCGCTCAACGCCGTCGTGCCGGCCTCGAAGGTCGGCGCGTGGATCGATCAGCTGATCGCGTGGGACTGGCCCGAGGCCGACAAGACCGCGTTCCCGCTCGCGCAGCTCGGCCGCCGCACCGGCGATCGCACGCGCGATCTCGACGATGCGACCCGCTCCCGCCTCGCCACCGCGGTCCGGGCGATGCCGGGCGGCGAGCGGCCCGTGATCCTGATCGAGCAGGTCGTCGCGCTCGAGGCTCGCGAGGAGCGGGTCGCGCTGGGCGACACCCTGCCCGCCGGCCTCAAGCTCGTGCTCGACGACGACCGGCCCGCCGACGCGACCTGAGTTTAGATCGTCCCGGCGCGTCAGGCGTTCGGGTAGGGGTCGATGCCGCCTGCGCCCCGCTCCCTCGTGCTCGCCCTGATCGGGGTGCTCCTCCCCGTCGCCGCCCCGACCGTCGCGGCGGCCGACGACGATGATCCCGGCTCGATCACGACGACCCTCGCCTTCGCCGTCGGGTCGAGCAGCGTCGGAGCCACCGACGGCGTGATCGCCCCCGGTGGCCACTTCGACGTGGGGTTCCGGGTGCGGCGCTGGCGGCTCGCGGCCGAGCTCGACACCGCGCTGTGGTCGACGCAGGGCCTGCCCGATGACGTTTCGGAGAGCGGCTCGTTCGTGCGAGGCGGCGTCGCGCTGCGCTGGCACGTGATGGACGAGGTGACCCGCAAGCGCGAGCACCGCCCCTCCGCCGCGTACCGGATCTACGTCGAGGGCGGCGTCGGCCGGCAGCGCGTGCAGGCCCCCGGCCTCGACGTCGCGCGCGGTGACGTCATGCTCGGGCTCGGCGTCGCTCCCGAGATCGCGCTCGGCTCCGTGCTGTTCGGCGCAACGTTCGGGCTCCGCGTGCTGATCGCGCACGCGCCCGACGCGCCCGGCGATCGGATCGCGCGCAGCACGTGCACCGACTGCACCGCCGGCGCGAGGCACGACGTGACGCTGCTGTACGTCCTCGGCATCACGGTGGGGCGCTGATGCGACCGTTCGCGTTGATCACGCTCGGGCTGCTCGGCCTGCTCGCCGCCACGGCTCCCGCGCACGCGGATCTCGAGGTCGCGGCCGACGAGGAGCCGCCGCCGCCGCCACCTCCGCCCGTCCTCATCGTCACGCCGCTCGCGGTGGCCGCACCGACGCCGCCGTCGACGCGCCCGCCCCCGCGCCCGCCGCTCTCGGATCGCTGGACGCTGACGCCCGCGACGGGCGTGCTGTGGATGCAGGTCCACGGCGCGACCGGCAGCGGGATGCTGCTCCAGCCGACGCTGACACGCACGTTCGATCGCCTCGAGCTCCAGGCCGACTACCTGCTCGCCCATGTGACCGACGACGCCGGCGCGATGCCCGGCGCGCTCGTGCACCGGCTCGGCGCCTCCGCGCACTACCAGGCCGGCCGCATCAGGGTCGAGCGCACGATGGCCCTCGACCTCGTCACCTCCGCGGGCGTCGGCCTGCAGCGAGTCATGCGGGACGACGGGCGCTCCCTCGATCGCCCGGATCTCTCGGTCGGCATCGGCCTCCGCATGCTGACCGACATCATCGATCGCCCTCCGCAGCGCGTCTTCTTCGGGATGGAGGTCGCCCTCCGCCTCCTCGTCGTCCCGCGCCGCGACGCCTCCCCCGATCTCGGCCTCGCGATCGCCTTCGGCATCCCGCTCGGACGCTGAGTGCGATGAGCTTCGCGGCGCCTACGGCGTCTCGTCGCGCAGGATCAACAGGCCCCGCGGCGAGTCGGCGACGAAGATCAGCTTGCGGGCGACGTCGACGTCGAGCCCGACGGCGCCCTCGAAGAAGGCGCTCGTCGTGTAGTCGGCCTGCGGGTCCCAGGTGTTGTAGTAGCCGGTGAGCTTCGGCTGCGTCGGATCGCTGAGGTCCATGACGCGCACGCCGTCCTGGTAGTACGTGAAGTACGCCTTCGTCCCGATCGCCATGATGTTGTGGATCGAGACGTGCTCGCGCGTCTGGTACGACGCGAAGGGCTGCATGAACGTCGGCGAGGCCGGATCGATGTCGACGATATCGAGCCGCGCGCCGTACGCCTCGTCGCCGTGCAGCGCGATCTTCCGACCGCCGGCGGTGGTGGTCCAGTTGGAGTGGCTCGCCTGGCGCGGCGTCGGGTTCCAGGTCCCGACGAGTGCGGGCGTCGCAGGGTTCGTGAAGTCGACCATCAGGAAGCCGGCATCCCACGCGTTGAGGTACGCGATGCCGTTCGCGACCGAGAGATCGTGGACGAGCGCCCCGGCGGTCGTGAAGCGACCGAGGCGCACCGGTGCGGCGGGGTCGGTGACGTCGTAGACGGGGGTGGTCGCGTCGTAGTTGCCGAAGTAGGCGTACGTCTTGCCGTCGCGGATCTCGGTGAAGACCGTGTGTGACTCCTCGGGGATCTGCGCCACCAGCACCGGCAGCGCCGGGTTGGTGACGTCGACGACGTCGGCCGGGTAGTCGGCGATGATCGCGTAGCGCCGGGCGCCGGCCTGGATGATCTTGACATCGTTGCTGTAGCCATCGCCGGTGCGCCGCCAGCTGCCGAGCTCGATCGGGTTCGCGGGATCCGCGGTCTCGATGATGTGGAGGCCGTCCGTCCGGATCAGGTAGGCGAGCGTGCCGACCACGCGCACGTTGAACGTGAAGCCGGGCTGCCACGAGGCGCCGAGCAGCTCACCGACGAGCGAGAGGTGCTCCGCGACCTCGGGATCGTGACGCTCCGCGCGCACGAGCCGGGCCGAGCACACGCGGCACATCGCGCCGTCACAGATCGCGCGATCGGCGCGCAGCGAGCCATCGGCGAGCCGGTTGGTGACCCGCTTCGCGATGATGTACGTGTCGGTGCCGTCGGCGATCGTGACGCGGTGGAACAGCGCATCGTCATCGATCGAGCCGAGGGTGGTCGGGTCGCGATCGACGACGACCTCGGAGCCGCGCTGCTCGAAGTGGAAGCTCGAGATCCCGCGCACGCGCGTCCCGGTCAGGAACCACCGGCCATCCGGGTCCCAGCCCGCGAGCGTTCCCGGCGTGATCGGGCCGAAGGCTGCCGGCGTCGCGAACATGTCGGGCCCGGTCTGCGGGACGTCGCTGCACCCGGGGGTGAGCTCCGCGGTCGCCGCGTCGGGTGTCGTGGCATCCACGTCGGCGGGCGAGCCGCCGCTGTCACCACACGCGACCAGCGACGCGAGCACGAGCGGGAACACCTGCCTCATCCACCACAGCTTTCCGGGTGAACGCGACGGCGGCAAGCACGCCACCCTCACAGAGGCTACCGGGTAGCGACGCCGACCGCGCGGCGCCGCCTGCGCGATCCTGCCGCGGTCAGTCTCGAGGCGCGGGAAGTTACGAGGCCGGCCGCGCGATCACCGGGGCGCTGCGCCGATCCGCGCGCTGGCGAACGACCACCGCGAGCAGGTCCTCGGCGGGATCACCGCTCCGCAGCGCGGCGTCGACCAGCACCGACGCGAGCCGCGAGCCCGCCGGCGCCTGCTCCGAAACCGCCTGGTGCCAGTGCGCCTCGTCACCCCCGCGCACGGCGCTCGAGACGACGACGAGCAGCGTGTCGGGCGAGAACACGGCGTCGCCCCGGGTGGCGACCACCAGGCTCGTGCCGAGGCCCGCGCCCCCGCCGCCGAGGGTCCGGGTCTGCGGGCGGGGGCGCTCGATCGAGCCCGAGGCGAACGGGACGTCGAAGGCGACCGGCCCGACGAGCGTCGCGCCCGGATGCCCGGCCGCGGCCCATCGGATC
>JALZOI010000596.1 GCA_030857245.1 Myxococcota bacterium | reverse complement strand
GGCCCGGCGGGCCCGAAGCCGAACCGGTCGGGGCGATCGTCGCGGCGAAGGCCTCGTCACTGCTCGTCGACGTGCGCGGCCGCGCCGGGGCGACCGGAGCGCCTCCGGACGGGTCCTGTGCGGTCGGCGCGACCGGTCCTCCCTCGTCGGCCACCATGTATGTTCATCATACCGCCATGCCGTCTGCGCCTCACGTCGTTCGGGCAGGTGCCGGGCCGCGCCTGTTGCTGATCCACGGCAGCGCCGCGGACCACAGCACCTGGTCGATCCAGCTGGCCTCGAGCCTGCGCGAGCAGTTCACCCTGATCACGTACGATCGCCGCTCCGACGCGCTGACCGTCGAGGATCACGCCGACGACGCGGTCGCGCTGCTCGCCGCCGACCCCGCCCCGGCGATCGTGATCGGCTCGAGCTTCGGCGCCGTGATCGCGCTCGACGCGATTCGCCGTCACGGCTCGCTGTTCGCGGGCGCCGTGCTGATCGAGCCGCCGATGGCCGCCAGCGACGGCGCGCCGCCCGAGCCGGAGCTCCGGAAGCCCGCCCTCGACGTGCGGGTGGGGTTCCTCGCGGCCTTCGATCTCCGCGCGGCGGAGCAGGGCGGCCCGGCCGCGGCGGAGCTGTTCCTGCGTACCGTGCTCGGCGACGCGAGCTACGAGCGGATGCCGCGCGCCTACCAGGAGCGCTCGAAGTCGAAGTGGGCCGAGATCCGCGCCGACTCGGCCGCGCTGATCGCGTATCGCCCGCGCTACGCCGAGCTCGCGGGGGTGACGACCCCGGTGCTGCTGCTCGGCGGCGAGCGCTCCGCGGCGTACTTCCGGCCGACCCTCGAGGCCCTGGCGGCGGCGCTCGCCGACGCCCGGCTCGAGGTCGTACCGGCCGCCGGCCACATGCTGCATGCGGAGGCGCACCGTCGCTTCGCCGAGCTGGTGAGCGAGTTCGCGCGGTCGGTCGGGCTTGCACCCTCCTAGGCGTTGAGCCAAGGTTCGCCCCCCATGGCGTTCGACACCGGCTCCCTGTTCAAGATCGAGGGTGACGAGCGGCCGACCGCCGTCGTCGTGGCCGTCCAGCTGCCCGACGTGACCGACGGCGAGCTCGCCTCGTCCATCGAGGAGCTCGAGCGCCTCGCGCGCACGCTCGGCCTCGACCCGATCGCCCGGATCACGCAGCGCCGCTCGCGGCTCGCGCCGGGCATCGTGCTCGGCGAGGGCAAGCTCGTCGAGCTCGCTGGCTGGACCGGCGGCACCGGCGTGATCGAGAAGTACTCGAAGCCGGGCAGCAAGCCGAAGGACGGCGAGGACGACGACGAGGAGCTCGACGACGACGACGAGGAGGAGGAGCTCGCCGCCGATGGCTCGGTGATCCCGCCGAAGGTGAAGGCCAAGGTCGTCCTCGTCGATCACGACCTGTCGCCGACCCAGCAGCGCAACCTCGAGCGCGCGACCGGCGTCGACGTCCTCGATCGCACCGCGGTGATCGTCGAGATCTTCCATCGCCACGCGAAGACCCGCGAGGCGCGCATGCAGGTCGAGATCGCGCGGCTCAAGTACCTCGCTCCGCGGCTCCGCGAGACCAGCGGCGGCGGCGATCGCGTGCGCGGCGGCATCGGCGGCAAGGGCGCCGGCGAGAGCTCGCTCGAGCTCGACCGCCGGCGGATCCGCGACCGGATCGCCGAGCTCCGCACCGAGCTCTCGCAGATCGCGGGCGGCTCGAAGACCCGGCGGGCGCGCCGCAGCGACCTCCCGACGGTCGCGCTCGTCGGCTACACCAACGCCGGCAAGTCGTCGCTGATGCGCTCGCTGACGAGCACCGACGTCTACATCGCGGACAAGCTGTTCGCGACGCTCGACACCACGGTCCGCCGGCTGGTCCCGCCGACCGAGCCGCCGATCCTGATCACCGACACCGTCGGCTTCATCAAGAAGCTGCCACACGATCTCGTCGCCTCGTTCCGGTCGACGCTCGACGAGGCCGGCGATGCCGACCTCCTGCTGCACCTCGTCGACGCGGCCGATCCGGCGCTCGCGGATCACATCGCGGTCACCCGCGAGGTGCTCGGCGAGATCGAGGCCGACGCGGTGCCGACCTGGCTCGTCCTCAACAAGATCGACAAGGTCGATCCGCTGCTCCGCCGCTCGCTCGCCGAGCGCTACCCCGGTGCCCTGCAGCTCTCCGCGAAGGATCCCGCGGACGTCGCGATGCTCCGCGACGAGCTGATCGCGCGGTTCGCGGGCGCGCTCGAGGAGACCGAGCTCGTGGTGCCGTACACCGACCAGCGGCTCGTCCACCAGATCCACGAGCGCACGACGGTGCTCGCCGAGGAGCACGACGACACCGGCACCAAGCTCCGGGTCCGCGCGCCGGCGAAGGTCCTCGAGGATCTCCGCGGCTCGATCGCCGCGATCGCCGCGCCCGAGCTCGTCGAGCCGAGCTAGAACCGCGTCGCGAAGCCGGCGTACGCGCCGCCGCGGGCGGGAATCACGAAGGCGGAGCGCTTCGGCGGGGCGTCGCCGTCGTCGAGGACGAACAGGAGCACGGTGATGCCGGCGAGCACGCCGCCGCCGGCGATCGTGGCCCACCCACCATTCGAGGTCTCGCGGAAGTCCACGCACGCCTGGTCGGCGCAGTCGCCGTCGACCGAGAGCACGTACGCGCCGATGCCGAGGGTGACGACGGTGGCGCCGGCCCCCATCCACTTCCAGCCGTCCCACAGCCCGCGGCGGGGACGCGGCTGGAAGTCGCCGATCTGGACGCCCTCACCGGTGCCGATCGGCGCACTCGCCGCGTCGCCTGCGATCTGGACGTCGATGTCGGGCGTCGGGTGGTCGCCGGCGAGGAACCGCGCGAGCGCACGCAGGCGGTCCACCGGCGGATCGGGATCGAGGTTGAGGCTGGCGCGCCGGATCTCGCGGCCATTCATGAGGTTGACCAGCGCGCCGACCACCGCGGGGCGGCCGCGGACCTGATCGACGCCGATCACGACGACCGCGCGCGCCTCGATCGCGTTGGCGAACGCGGCGGCGTACGACGACTCGCGCTGCTCGCGCGTGGCGGCGTCCGCGAACCGGAAGCCTGTCCACTTCGGCGAGCTGTGCACGCTGATGTCGAACTCGGTGTCGAGCGTGACGCTCGCTTCCTCGTTGGCCTTGATCACGACGCGGTGGCTGCGCGACAGCTGCTTGCCGAGCTGCGCGAACACGCGGTACTCGCCCGGCAGCAGGTCGCCCTTGACCGCCGAGCCGACGTTCTGGAAGCGCTCGTTGATGAACACCGCGGCGGTGTCGTTGCTGACCTTGATGTTGAGGCGACCGCGCCCGCTCGCGGCGGCTTCCTTGCGGACCTCCTCGAACAGCGTGAACGCGTCGGGACCGTACGACCCGCGCGACAGCACGGTGTCGGGGAAGCTCCGCAGGATCTCACCGAACGTCTGGCGGGTCGCGCTCGGATCGCCCATCCGCTGCTGCGACAGGGCGAGCGCGATCAGCGCCTTCAGCATGCGTTCGCGGAGCGGCTGGTTCTGCGCGAACGCACCGGGGTTCGCGTGCGCCGCATCGACGAGCGGGGCGAGGAGCTTCACGGCGTCGTCGAACCGGCCGGCGATCCAGGCCTTGTGGCCCTTCTCGACCTGCTCGGCGAACTCGCTGGGCAGCCCCCCGCCGGAGATCGCCGGGCGCGAGACCCGCGACTCGAACTTGCGCCCGACCACCTCGGAGCCCGCGACGAAGCCGCGCGACGCGAGCTCGTCGAGCACGGGCGACAGCAGCCGGCTCGCATCCTCGGAGCGCCCCCCCGTGTACGATTCGAGCACGATGCCATCGCCGGCGAGGGCGGGTTCCGCGTGGGCCATGACGGCCGAGAGCACGACCACACCGACGGCGAGATAACGAGAGATACGCACGCTGAGCCCGAGTATCACAGATCTCCGGCTGAATCCCAGATTCACACGAGGGGCGCGTCGCCGGCGCGGCGGGCGCGTGATCGCCGTCATCACGCGGCCTCGCAGGCGAGCTTGCCGATCGCCTCGTACTCGGTGCGCGCGGCCCGCCACAGCAGCGCATGCGTGATCGCGGAGCGCTCGTCGGCGGCGCGATAGGCGGCGCGCAGCGCGGCATTCTTGATGTAGCCGCCGGTCATCGCGAACGCGCGAGCGAGCCCCGCGAAGTCGATGTCGCGCGCGACCTCGGCGCGGGCGGGGAGCATCGCGCGCCACAGCAGCTCGCGGTACGACTCGTCGGGGATCGGGAAGCGCACGTGGATCGCGATCCGGCGCCGGAACGCCTCGTCGATCGAGGTCTCGTGGTTCGTGGTGAGCAGCGAGATGCCGCGGAACTGCTCGACCCGCTGCAGCAGGTAGTTGACCTCGAGGTTCGCGTAGCGATCGTTCGACGACTTGACCTCGGAGCGCTTCGCGAACAGCGAGTCGGCCTCGTCGAACAACAGGATCGCGTGACCGGTCTCCGCGGCGTCGAACACGGTCGCGAGGTTCTTCTCGGTCTCGCCGATGTACTTCGAGACCACGCGCGAGAGCTCGACCTGGTAGAGGTCGAGCCCGAGCTCGCGCGCGACCAGCCCCGCCGCCATCGTCTTGCCGGTGCCCGGCGGCCCTGACATCAGCACGGCGAGCCCGACGCCGCGGCCGACCTTGTCGGCGAAGCCCCAGTCATCCAGGACCTGCGCGCGGTGCCGCACGCGCGCGACCAGCTCGATGATCTGCTCGAGCTGATCGGCTGGCAGCACGAGATCGGCCCAGCTCTGGGTGCACGTCACGCGCCGCGCGAGCCCGCTCAGCCGATCGTCGAGATGGCCGCGCAGCCCCTCGTGGAGCTCGGCCGTCCCGAGCCGCGCCGCCACGCCGCCGGCGCTCGTGAGCGCGCTG
>JALZOI010000595.1 GCA_030857245.1 Myxococcota bacterium | reverse complement strand
AGCTCGGCGTGGTCGCGGTGCTGGTCGGCCACACCGCGCGTGACCAGGCGGAGACCGTGCTGATGCGGATCGTGCGCGGCACGGGACCCGCCGGCCTGGCCGGGATCCCCGCGCGCCGTGATCGCTTCGTGCGGCCGCTGCTCGCGATCGACCGCGAGGTCATCGAGGCGCACGTCGCCGCTCGCCGGCTGCCGACCTGGGAGGACCCGATGAACGAGGACCTCGACCTCCAGCGCGTCCGGATGCGCCGCGAGATCCTGCCGGGCCTCCGCCGCGAGAACCCGCAGCTCGACGGCGCGCTGCTCCGGCTCGCCGCGAGCGCCGCCGAATGGCTCGCGGTGGTCGACGCGCTCGCCGCGCCGCTCGCGATCCTGCCGATCGACTGCGCCGCGCTGAGGTCCCAGCCGGCGGCGATCCGCAAGCGCGCGGTCTCGATCGCGCTCGACGCGCGGGGCATCGATCACGACGCGGTCCACCTCGCGGCGATCGATCAGCTCGTGCGCGCGCCGGTCCGCGGCGAGGTCTCGCTCGACCTGCCAAAGGCGCGCGTGAGCCGGGTCTATGACCGGCTCGAGATCAGCGCGGCCGATCGATCCCGCGAACCGCCGTCGCCGCTCGCGCCGCCACCGGGTCCGTACGAGCTCCGACGCTGGCACCCGGGCGACCGGATGAGGCCGCCTCGACTCAAGGGTCGGTCGCGCAAGCTCTCGGACCTCTACGGGGATGCGAAGGTGCCGCGGATCGTGCGAGCAACCGCGCGAGTCCTCGTGCGCACCACCGACGCGACGATCGTGTGGGCCGAGCACCTCGGTGTGGCGTTCGAAGAACCGTTGTCGCTCGTTCCTGAGGTCCCCGAGCCGGGTTAACTGGGCGGGAGTTTTTGACTAGTTTCGACTTTGCAACCCGCCCTGGGTGCCCCATGCTAGTGGCAACTCAGCGGGGGCCAGCCTCGGGCCGCTCGCGCTGTTTCCGCTTAACATCGGGACTGCCGTTTGCGCCAATCTCACAAGACCATCCTGATCTGGGCGATCCTGATCCTCATGTTCGTGAGCATCTATTCGATGTTCACGGACTCGTCCAGCAAAGCCAAGGAGATGGACGTCACGGCGTTCCGGGTGCTCCTGCAGTGCCGCGGACCCAACGCCGACTCGCTGCCGGTCTGCAAGGACAAGCGCGACGAGGCCGGCAAGATCGAGAAGATCACCGCGGAAGCGCGGAGCCGCAACGACGCCAAGTACGTCGTCAGCATGAGCAACGAGTCGACGAAGCGCGTCGTCTACGGCCCCTGCTGCGACGAGGGCCCGGGCACCCTCGGCGGCGACATCAACGCCGCCGGGATCGCCTACGTCGTGAAGGCCAAGGACGAGTCGAGCATCTGGCCGCAGGTGCTCGTGTGGTGGCTGCCGATGCTGCTGCTCGTCGGCATCTTCTTCCTGTTCATGCGCCAGCTGCAGTCCGGCGGCGGCAAGGCGATGAGCTTTGGCAAGTCGAAGGCGAAGCTGCTCTCGGATAACCAGAACCGGGTGACGTTCAAGGACGTCGCCGGCGTCGAAGAGGCGAAGGACGAGGTCGAGGAGATCATCGCCTTCCTCAAGGACCCGAAGAAGTTCACCCGCCTCGGCGGCCGGATCCCCAAGGGCGTCCTGATGATGGGCCCGCCCGGTACCGGCAAGACGCTGCTCGCGCGCGCCATCGCCGGCGAGGCGGGCGTGCCGTTCTTCTCGATCAGCGGCTCGGACTTCGTGGAGATGTTCGTCGGCGTCGGCGCGAGCCGCGTCCGCGACCTCTTCGAGCAGGGCAAGAAGAACGCGCCCTGCATCATCTTCATCGACGAGATCGACGCGGTCGGCCGGCACCGAGGTGCCGGGCTGGGCGGCGGTCACGACGAGCGCGAGCAGACGCTCAACCAGCTGCTCGTCGAGATGGACGGCTTCGAGTCCAACGACGGCGTGATCATCATCGCCGCGACCAACCGCCCCGACGTGCTCGACCCGGCGCTGCTGCGCCCCGGTCGCTTCGATCGCCGCATCGTCGTCCCGCGCCCCGACGTCCGCGGCCGCATGGGCATCCTCGCGGTCCACACCCGCAAGGTCCCGATCCACAATGTCGACCTCGAGATCATCGCCCGCGGCACCCCCGGGTTCTCCGGCGCCGACCTCGAGTTCCTCGTCAACGAAGCGGCGCTGATCGCCGCTCGTCGTGACAAGGACAAGGTCGAGATGGAGGACTTCGAGGAGGCCAAGGACAAGGTCCTCATGGGGGCCGAGCGGCGCTCGATGATCATCTCCGACAAGGAGAAGCGCACGACCGCCGTCCACGAGGCCGGTCACGCGCTGGTCGCCCGCTTCATCGCGGGTCCCGGTGGCGACGAGGCGGACCCCGTCCACAAGGTCACGATCATCCCGCGTGGTCGCGCCCTCGGCGTCACGCAGCAGCTGCCCGGCGAGGACCGGCTCAGCATGACGCGCGGGTTCGCGCAGAACCAGATCGCGATCCTGATGGGCGGTCGCGTCGCCGAGGAGATCGTCTTCAATCACAAGACGACCGGCGCCGGCAACGACATCGAGCGGGCGACCGAGCTCGCGCGATCGATGGTCACCGAGTGGGGCATGAGCGACGAGTTCGGCCCGCTCAACTTCTCGGGTGGCAAGCAAGAGGTCTTCCTCGGTCGCGACTTCGGCTCGGGCGGTTCGACGATGTCCCAGGACACCGCGATGCGGATCGATGCCGAGATCCGGCGCATCGTGATGGATCAGTACGCCCGCTCGACGGCGATCCTCACCGAGCACCGCAAGGAGCTCGAGCACATCGCCGAGGCGCTGCTCGAGTACGAGACCATCGACGGCGCGGACATCGATAACCTGCTGCGCGGCGGCAAGATCGAGCGTCCGATCTCCGCCGCTGCGCAGAAGCGGCTCGAAGGCGCGGCCGCGGCGGCCGAGGCCGAGGAAGCCCGCAAGCGCCCGCCGATCCTGCCCCCGCTGGGGAAGAAGGATCCGTCGCCCGAGCCGGCGTAGTCCCGCGCACGCGCGGTGACGTGACATGCGGGTGCCGCTCGTCAGGCCGCTCGTCAGGCCGCTCGTCATGGGGGTGGTCAACGTCACCCCGGACTCGTTCTCGGATGGTGGCGTTTTCCTCGACCCCTCTGCCGCGGTCGCCCACGGGCTCCAGCTGCTGCGGCACGGTGCGGATCTGCTCGATGTCGGCGGCGAGGCCACGAACCCGCGGGTGACGCCCGTGGACGCCTCCGAGGAGCTCCGACGGGTACTCCCGGTGATCGAGCAGCTCGCCGAGCAGCTCGCCGGGACGGAGGCGCGGGTCTCGATCGACACCACCAAGGCCGTGGTTGCCCGCGCGGCGGTCGCGGCCGGAGCCACGGTCATCAACGACGTCTCGGGTGGCCTGTTCGACCCGGCGATGGCGAGGGCCGTCGAGGAGCTCGAGGTGACGTACATCGCCGGGCACCTGCGGGGCTCCACGATCGCCGAGGTGTTCGCGCGCGAGGCGACCCCCGCGGCCATCACCTGGCGCGAGGTCGCGGCCGAGCTCGCCCACCGGCTCGCGGCGCTGTCACCGGCGGCACGGGCCCGCACGTGGGTCGATCCGGGCATCGGGTTCGGCAAGGGCGCCGACCCTGCGTGCAACCTCGCACTGCTCCGTCATGCGGGTGACCTCGGCCGCGAGCTGGGCTGCCCGGTCGTGGTGGGCCCGAGCCGCAAGCGGTTCCTCAAGGTGCTCGTGGGCGGCGAGCCCGATGCGCTGACCCTCGATGTCGCGTCGGTCGCGGCGTGCCTCGGAGCGGTGAGCGGGGGCGCCCACGCGTTGCGTGTCCACAACGTTGCGTTGCTCCGAACAGCGCTGGCGGTGTACACCAAAGTATAGGGCGCAGCGCGATTCCGTCGTGCGGGCTGCGCGCCTGCACGAGTCATGTCTGCCTCGCTCCAGCAACTCTTCGACGGCCTCACGGTCGAAACCGTCGCCACGACGGTGTTCGACATCGCGCTCGTCTACTACCTGATCTACCGGTTGCTGCTGACGATCCGCGGGACCCGCGCGGCGCAGATGATCGTCGGCATCGTGCTCGTCGGCGCGGCGTTCTTCGTCGCGGAGCGGCTCGAGCTGTCCACGGTGTCGTGGCTGCTCGATAACTTCATCTCGTACTTCATCATCCTGATCATCGTCGTGTTCCAGCAGGACATCCGGCGGGCGCTCGGTCGGCTCGGCCAGAACGTGCTGCCGTTCGGCCGCAAGCAGGAGACGACGCACATCGTCGACGAGGTGGTCGCGGCCACCGCGCAGCTCGCACGCACCCGGATGGGCGCCATCATCGTGTTCGAGCGCGAGGCCGCACTCGAGGAGTTCGTGGACGACGCCACGCGGATCGACGCGGCGCTGTCGCGCCAGCTGCTGGTCTCGCTGTTCGTCCCCGCCAAGGACAACGAGCTGCACGACGGTGCCGTCGTGATCGGCAAGAACCACCGCATCGAGCTCGCGCGCGCGCTGCTCCCGCTGTCGCGGGCCACCGATCTCGGTCCCGAGTTCGGGACCCGGCATCGCGCCGCCCTGGGGATCACCGAGGACACCGACGCCGTGGCCGTCGTGGTGTCGGAGGAGCGCGGCGAGATCTCGCTGTGCTTCAAGGGCTCCATCGCGCGCGACCTCCAGCCGGTGATGCTGCGCCGCGCGCTGGTCGGCCTGTTCGCCGGCGGGCGGGCGACCGTGGAGATGACCGAGGAGGCGGCGGCCGCCGCCGAGGTCGGCAAGGCGCTCGCGAGCGTCGCCGAGGCGCGGACCCCGATCTCGGAGCTGCCCGCGGAGGTGGCACGATGAGGTCGCGCCCGCCGACGATCAGCCACCTCGGGCGGACCGCGGGGC
>JALZOI010000594.1 GCA_030857245.1 Myxococcota bacterium | reverse complement strand
CGCGGATGCCGCACCGGCGCCGGTCGCCGCGGACGCGGCGAAGGCCGTGCCACCGCCACGCCCCACGAAGCCGGCGTCCCCGGCGAAGGCCGGCGTGACCTGCGGCAAGGTCACGTGCAACGCCGGGGATGTCTGCTGCAACCCGAGCTGCGGGACCTGCACGCCACCGGGTGGCGCGTGCACGCAGATGATGTGCGACGACGCGGCCGGTTCGGTGCCGCCGCCACCACCCGCGCCGACGAAGCCGGCGACCAAGGCGGCGCGGTGCAAGACCGACGCGGACTGCCGCGTCCACTCGAGCTACTGCGAGGGCTGCACGTGCCTCGCGCTCGGCGTCGGTCAGTCGGCACCCGCCTGCAAGGGCACCGTCGTCAACTGCTTCGTCGATCCGTGTCGCGGCAAGGCCACCGTGTGCCGCTCGGGCAGCTGCGATCTCGTGAACTAACGCCCCAGAGCGCGCGACCTCTGTGCGTCGCCGCGGCGGACGCGACAGCCGCGGCGGTCACGGCGTGATCGTCCAGCCCTCGAGGTGCGTCGGGCCGTCCATGATCGTCTCGCACGAGGTCACGAACACGCGATCGCCGACGACCGCGGGCTCGATGTACTTGTGGCCGGGGCCATCGAGGGCGCCGCGATCCGCGATCGCGCCGGTGCGCGCGTCGATCGCGTAGAGCACGCCGTCGCGGCTGCGCTCGGGACCGGGATCGGCGATCACGACGTAGGGCGTGCCCGCGCGCTCGACGATGATCGCGCGGCCGGTGTGCTCGCGGAACCGGGTGAGGGCCTCGGGGGCGTCGCGGTGCGGCGCCGACCACTTCTCGCGCAGCACCGGCCCGCTCGCGCCGGGCACGATCTCGAGCCCGACCACGCCGGCGGGGTTGCTGCGATCGAAGTAGAACGTCGGCACGACGATCAGCGGTGCGCCGTCGACGGTCGCGACCGCGGGCCGGGTCACCATCGTGCCGGCCCAGTGCGCGGTGCAGTCGTCGCCACCCGTCCCGCAGAACGGACGGAGCGCGAGCCGGTCGTGCAGCGTGCCGAGGTGGTCGGCATCGAACAAGTAGACCGCGCCATCCTTCGCCGGTAGCACGCCGAACCGCTGGCCCAGCGCGTCGACGCGCACCGGCGCGCTCGCCCCGAGATCGAGGTCGAGCTTCGCGTAGCACGCGAGGAAGGACAGGCCGTCGCAGCGGCCGCCCGGCGGCGCGAGCGGCGGATCGTCGACGCGCAGCCGCGGCATGAACAGATCCGCGCACGACGCCATGCACCCCGGATCGGGCGCGAGCGGATCGAACCCATCGCACCGCTCGTCGCAGCCCGGCTCGAAGGCCAGGCCCCGGCCGACCCGCAGGATCGCGTTCGCGTAGTCGCCACGCGTCAGGTCGAGCGCGCCGTTGCCGGTCGGGATCCACAGCTCGTACTCACCGCCCGCGGTCGGCACCAGCGTCGGTCCACTCGGCGTCCAGATGCCGCCGCCACAGCGCATGTCATCGGCGCCGGAGTCACCGGGCGGACCGCAGTCGGTCTCGGGCGTCGTCAGCAGCACCGACGCGATCGCCGCGTCCGCGCCGGCCGCACGCCAGCGATCGAGGTCGAGCTCGAACACCCAGCCGTGCCACGGCTGGATGTCCTGGATGTTGCCGACCGAGACGTACGCCACGCCGAGCGTGTCGCCGGGGCGGCGCGCCGCGATGATGGTCGCGCGCGAGAACTGCGTCGGCGCGTTGAACGTGACCACGCCGCCGCCGGTGGCCGGCTTCGTCGCCGCCAGCGTCACGATCGGGAAGGCGGGATCGAGCGCGCCGGTCACGGCATCGAGGACACCGACCTGGTGGGCGTGGCGCGTCGAGCCCGCGGCCGCGGTCACCTGCCACGCGATCACGAGCGAGCCATCGACGACGGCCGGCGTCGCCGCGATCCACGCGCGCCGGTCCGGGGGCGCCGGCAGCGTGGTCTGCCAGCGGATCGCCCCGCCGGGCTCGTAGGCCGCGATCACGCCTTCCCCCGTCGCGACCACGACGAGCGGATCCGGGCCGGCGGTCACCACCGGCGAGGCCCATGCGCAACCGGGCAACGCGGCCGTGCGAACCACGCGGTCGAGCGTCACGGCATGCGTGGCGAACGCGAGGTTGTCACCGCAGCCGGCGACCAGCATCCCGCCGAGGCCGAGGGTGAGCGCCGCGAGCTGGGCGACCGGGCGGCGACGATCCATGCCCCGTGGATACACCAGGTCGCGCGCCTCAGGACGGGACCGGCGTGAACCAGATGATCTGGTTGTCGATGACGACGATCAGCTGCTGCCCATCCCAGGCGAGGAAGAGCCCGACATCGATGGTGTGGTTGTAGCCGAGCGCCTCGATCACCCCGCTGCCGAGCAGCTGGTGCTGCGCGTCGAGCAGGTACACCGACTCGCCGAACCACGAGGCGACCCACATGCGGCCGTCGGGCATCGTGGTGATCCCGCGCTGCGTGCTGTCCTGGAATCCCGCGACCGGCGCGCGCCAGTTCTCGCCACCGGTCGCGACGTCGAGCGAGATGATCTGGTTCCACAGGTTCGAGAGCCGGAGCTCGTCCCCGTGGACGTCGATGTCGACGATGCCGTCCTCGGTCGCGTAGGACGCCAGCCGCTCCCCGGTGGCGGCATCGACCTTGCGCACGTGCTCGTTGTTGCCCGTCTTGCCACCGTAGTTGACCCACAGCGCATCGCCGGCGACCGCGATCCCGCTGACGTCGGTGGACTCGTCCATCGACACGTGGTCCGCCAGCTTCACGCCGTTCGCGTCGAGGTGCACGAGGTGGACCTCGTCGGGCGTGTAGTAGTCGCCGCGCTGCAGCCGGTACGCGATCCACACGCCGCCGGCACCGTCGCTGTCGATCCCCGCGACCGGGTACTCGCCGGCGATCGCGCGCGTCTTCTTCAGCTGGAAGGTGCCGGTGAGCTCGCCGGGGCCACCACCGCCGCCACCACCGCCGCCGCCGTCCGGGCGCGCGGCCGGGTCGTCGCCGCCGAAGTACAGCGAGCAGCCGCCGAGCGGGACGACAAGCGCGAGCACGAGCACGACCACTGGGTTCAGGAGCTTCATAGGCCTTCCGGGGTGAGCCAGGTGATCTGGTTGTCGACCGCCACGATCAGGTGCGTGCCGTCCCACGCGAGATACAGCTCGTTGGAGAGCGGGGCGCTCGCGATGCCCGCGAGCGAGGCGCGCGCGACCGGCAGGTGGCGGTGGTTCAGCAGGAACACCTCCTGCGTGAGCCACGACGAGGTCCACATCCGGCCGTCCTCCAGCGACGCGATGCCGCGCTGCGTGCTCTCGTCGGGGCCGATCACGGACGCGCGCGAGGTGACCTCGCCGGTGGCGGGGTCCATCGCGACGACCTCGTTCCACAGGAACGCCAGCCGGAGCTCGTCCTCGTGGAAGTCGAGATCGACGAAGCCTGCCCACGTCGCGAACGAGCCGAGCCGCTCGCCGGTGACGGGGTCGAGCTTGCGCACGTGGAGGTTGTCGGTGAACCCCTGGCCGTAGTTGAGCCACACGGCATCGCCGGAGAAGGCGAGCCCGCCGACGTTGCTGTGATCGTCGTCGTAGAAGAACTCGGCGGTCTTCGTGCCAGCGGGATCGAGATGGACGAGGCGGACGTGGTCCTTGGCGTAGTAGTCGGCGGCTTCGACCGTGTAGACGACCCACAGGCCGCCCGCGCGATCGCTGTCGAGCCCGGCGATCCGGCCCTCCCCGACGAACACGCGGCTCTCGCTGAGCACGAGCTCCGGCTCGAGGACGGCGCAGCCGGAGGCCAGCGCGATCGAACCACCGACGACCATCCCTCGCAGCATCGCCGCGCACGATGCACGCGGTGGACCACACGTGATCTCCGCTAGATGCCTCGCGCCGACGCGGTGGCGCTCTGACATCGCCGTCGTACTGCTCGGAGGTGATCGGGTCCTTCCTGATACGGTGGACGCGCGACTGGAGCTCCGATCACGCCGGCGTGGTCAGCGCGCTGCGCATCCGCTGACGCCGGCGCCACCGGGGCACGGGCCCCGAGATCGGCCGCGCCGGCGCTCGTCCCGTCGGTCGTCGGGGGGCCGTGGTACTGGGACGCTCGTGAGCATCATCCGCGCGAAGCGAACGGTCTCGGCTCCCAAGCGTTCCTCGAACAGCCGGGCAGCGGCGCCCGTAGGGCCTCGCACTGATCGTGGTGCGGCGCCGCGGAGCGTCCACGTGCTCGACGTGCCGTTCGCGATGCGCGCGGTCGCTACCGCCAGCGGCGCGCGCTGGGACGCGAGCCACGGCGTGTTCCTGTGCGAGGGCGCCACGCTGCCGGCCGCCCTCGCACCGTTCCGTCCGCAGCCGTACTCGTGGGAGCTCCACGTGCAGCGCGAGCTCGACGGCGCGGCGGCGCTCGCACCGTCGCCACCCGCCGGCGCGATCGTGCTGCGACCGCACCAGGCCGATGCGGTCCGCGCGATCACCGCCGCGGTCACCGCGGGGCGCCCGGGGTTCTTGCTCGCCGACGAGGTCGGGCTCGGCAAGACGATCACCGCGTGGCAGGCGATCCTGCGGATGCCCGAAACTGCCAGCGTGCTGATCGTGTGCCCGCTCGCCGTGATCGCGCACTGGCGGCGCACGATCGAGGCGATGGGCGATGGCGGCAAGGACATCGTCATCCTCAACTACGATCGCCTCGGCAAGCTGTTCGAGGTGAGCGACGCGGCTCGCAAGAAGATCCGCACGAAGAAGGGCCTCGCGCGCGCCGGCACGGCCCCCGAGCTCGACGTGATCGTCCTCGACGAGAGCCACCGCTGCAAGAACCCCACGGCCGCGCGCTCGAAGCTCGCCGCCAAGCTCGTCGCGAACGCCGGCTTCACGCTGTGGCTGTCGG
>JALZOI010000593.1 GCA_030857245.1 Myxococcota bacterium | reverse complement strand
CCTCCGCGATGTCGGTGAGCAGCGAGGCGAGGGCGGGGTCGGCGGGCGGCGGCGCGGCCACGGCGGCGCGCACGCGATCGGCGAGGGCGCGCGGCAGGATCTCCTCCGTCGAGTTGAACAGCAGATCGACCGCGATGACCTTGGGCTCGTAGCCGGCGATCGCATCGAACAGCCGGCCGTAGCCGCGGCGGGTCTGGAAGACGTCTGGAGCGGCGCGCCGCGTCTCGTCATCGAGCGCGACGATCACGATGCGATCGGTGGCGGGCGGCCGCGGTCCACGCAGCCGGAACCTCGCATCGATCGACAGCCCCTCGAGCTCCACCATCCCGGGCAGCGCGACCACGGCGGCATGCACCAGGGCGAGCGTTCCTGCCACGACGGTCGCGACGATCGCCGTCCACAGCGGAACGTTGCGGGCGCGCCGAGGCGAGGTCACCGCCGCCATCATACCCGTGCGGATCCCGGGCAGAATCGTACGCGCCGATCACGTTGCCGGCAGAACCCTTGACGAGCCGTTCCGAGCATGGAATAAGGCACTCGCTTCCTTCGAACGGCGACCGGAAGCGCTGACAACTCGGATGACGACACGACCCTTGATGCGGGGTGGAGCAGCCTGGTAGCTCGTCGGGCTCATAACCCGAAGGTCGCAGGTTCAAATCCTGCCCCCGCTACTGAACGAAAACAAAGGGTTAGCCCGGAGGTCGCTACCAACCTCCGGGTTTTTCCCGTTTCGGACCTTCGCTCGAACCTCGATCACGATCCGGCCGGGCATCAGGTCCATCGCGGCGATCACCTCGCCGTCCTCGGTCATGTCGATCTTGATGAGGCCGTCGTTGAGCCAGCGGCGCAGCATCGCGCGGCCCAGCTCCGGGTTCGTGTTCAGGTGCGTGTCGAGGTTCGTCGCCAGCGCCTCGATCTCCTTCACCGCGGGGAGCTGCCAGCGGGGCGCGGAGCTGGCCTTGATGAACGAGTCCAACTCGGCTTCCTCGTGCGCCTTGTGAGCCTCGAGCTCCAGCATCGTGGCCTTGATCGTCTTGGGCTCCATCCCGTCGCCGATCGCGTGGCCCAGTGACCTCAGCTTCAGCTCGGTCGCCTTGATCTGGAACCGGCGCTTGGTGATCTCGTTCTCGATTCGCTCGCGGTAGTTCGCCAGCTCCGTGGCGAGCCGCTCGCGGATCTTCACGATGCCGTCGCCGCTCATCATGTAGTCCTGGATGCCGCCGAGCACCTTCAGGCGCGTGATGTCCTCGCGAACCGAGAGGGCGTTGTCGCACGTGCCCTTGGTGCGGTTGGTCTGGCACCGGTAGTAGGCCGCGCTCGATCCCGCGGAGATCGACATTGGCGAACCGCAGCGCCCACACACGAGCAGACCGGAGAGCAGGAAGGTCGACCGGCACCGCACGACGCCAGGCTCCCGCTCGCCGCGCTCGTACACCTTTGCGACCGCCGCGATCCGCTCCTGCACCGCGGCCCACAGCACCGCATCGACGATCCGCAGCTCGGGTCGATGATGGACGATCTGCTCGTCCGTTGGTCGCGCCCGTGGACGCCGCTTGTTGGTGCCCGGCAGCTTGACCCACTGCTTCTCCTTGAACCGCCACACGCCGACGTAGCGCTCGTTGCGCAGCATCGATCGGATCGTCGATTGACCCCAGCCGAACGCGGTGTGACGCGACCCGACGCGCGGCGACGGGATGCCGTCGCGGTTGAGCGCGTGCGCGATGCCGGTCAACGACGCCCCGTCGCGATGCGCGCGGAAGATCCGGATCAAGATCTTCGCCTCGGCCTCGTGGATCTCGATCTTGTTGCCGGTGACCTCGCCGCGGTCGTTCTTGATCGGCACCGTGTAGTAGCCGTAGGCGACGTTGCCCGTCGCAAGCCCGGCGTGCGCGCGGCCCTCGAGCCCGCGCAGCGTCTTGTAGCGGAGATCCTCGATGTAGAGGTCCGCGACCATGCTCTTCATGGTGAACGTGAGCTTGGCGTTCCTGTCGCTCGTGTCGATGCCGTCGGCGATGCCGATCAGCGGAACGCCGATGAACTGGAGCTTCTTGAACAGGTTTGCCGAGTCGGCGATGTCACGCGAGATGCGCGACATATCCTCGGTCACGATGACCTTGATCGCGCCGGTGTCGACCGACTCCATCATCGCCTCGAAGCCGCGACGGTCGAGGCTCGACCCCGAGACCGCGTAATCCGCGAACACCTTCGCGCTGTCGGCCGTGCCGCCGTTCTGCGTGATGTACTCGCGCGCCCGGCGGATCTGATCCTCGATGCTGCGCTCGTTCTGGAGCTGCGACGAGAACCGCGCGTAGATCGCGACGGGGCCGGTCTTGATCAAGGGTTGCTGTTGCATGGCTCTCTAACGCTCCAGGTCGGACGGGTCATTACGAGGCGAGACGGGTTTGACGCTTCTTCCGTCGCTTGTGCGGTCGCGGCGCTGGAAGGGTTGCCGCGAGCGGCATGAACGATTGAAGCGTTTTCTCGACGAGGAAGTCCAGTAGCTCTTCGTCGCACTCCACGCGGCTGCGCGTGGGATGCGGGACCCGCGGCGGGGCAACGAACGAAGACCCGTGCGTGTTCCCGTTGTTCACACGTAGTAGCGGGTTGTGGACAGATTCGTGGGGGCGGGGATCGATCATGAAAAAACTTCCGGCATCGGGGTCTGAGAGGCCCGTACGGGGCGGAACATGTGGCCGGCCCAGTAGCGGAACTGCCGTCGCGGCTTGCCCTGAACCCGCGGACGTCGCGGCTCGCGCTCCTCGTCGCGTTCGAGTTGCCGGTTCAGGTCGTCGCCCCACATCACGAGCCTGCCTTGTTGCCGACGCTCGCGGCGAGCGGCGCCATCGGGATCATCTGGAAGCGCACGGGCGAGACGTTCAGCGGTTCGACGCCCGCCGGCAGCGCGGCCCGGAGGCGCGCGATCGCGAGATCGAGGAGCTGCTCGGGTGGCACCCCGCGCAGCGCGCCGACCATCGCGGCGAGCGGAGGTGTTGAAGTCGGCGCCGCGACGGCGACGGCCGATGCGAGCGGTTCGCCGGCTTTCGCTTCGAGCGCGAGCAGGATCGTGCGGCACGCTTGCGCGCCCGCGTCGCGCGCGTCGTCGTTCGCTTCGGCAGCAATGGCGGTACGGATGGCTTCGATCAAGTTGTCCATGATGTTCCTCAGGCCGCGACCGGAAGGACGGCGGCGTCGCCGGGGTTGAAGTTCTCGTCGCTCCACGGAAGCTGGAGCCACGTGCTCATGTGCTCGCGCGCATCGGCCGGCGCGAAGTGGCGCTCTTCGTCGAGCTTCCACAGCTCGAAGTGCAGGCAACGCGGCTCGCCTTCGTTCGGTGCGCCGACGTAGCCGAGCACGTCACCGGCCTTCACCTTCTCCGGCCGCGCGCGTGGGCGCTTGCTCCAGGGCGTCGCGAACATGTGCTCGAGGTTCGTGTAGTAGGTCGCCCAGCCGTTGTTGTGGTTGATGATGAGCGCGTAGCCGTACGCCTGCTTCCCCGCGTACGTGATCTCGCCATCGGCGACGGCGAACGCAGGAACGAAGCGCGGCACCTCATGACCCTTCGTCGCGTCGTTGGGATCGCACGCGTACGCCAGATCGAGGCCGGGGATCCGCGGGTCACGCTCGATCACGGATGGTGCGCGCCCATCGAGCGCGGGTAGCGGCCACACGGGTGGAGACGGCGGCTTCGGGATGTTCTGTTTCTTCGGCGCACGTTGACGCCGCGCACGGGCGGGGCTTGGCTGGAGATCGATCATGGTGGCTTCCTCGGTTGAAGTTGGTGGGTTCAGAACGGGACGACGTCCTCGGCTGGTTGGCCGATCAAGTTGTCGCGAGGCCGCAAGCGCTGAATCAGCCGTGCCTCCTCGTCGAGCGAGTCGCTGGAACGGGTGATCCGGATCGCGACCTCGACCGAACCACGATCGTAGGTGAGCCCCGGATCGTGGCCTTCGGCGTACTGGCCCTTCCAAAATCCCTTGTAGCGGCGCCAGGTCTGGAAGTGACGCGTGAGGGTGTCGTAGAGCCGACCCGCCGATGATCCGACGTAGAGCACGTCGTGCGTGTCGGCGTCGCGGATCACGTAGACGCCGGCCTTGCCGTTGAGATCGCGGACCCACTGGGGGTACGCGCCGCTGTCGCCGACGGCGCGGTACGTAAAGCCCGCGTTGCGCGCGACCATCGCGTGTCGTGGATCGCCGACGACGGGCCAGCCGCGCATCACGGGCGATGGATCGATGCCGTCGGACGGGCCGCCGAGCCAGATCTCGAAGTGGAGGTGCCGGATCTTCTCGCCGTCGAGCGGGCTGAATCCCACGGTCCCAAGGATCTGCCCGGCACGGACACGCTGTTTCGACTGCGCACGCGCCGTCGGAGCGACGAGGAGTTTGTCGAGGTGCGCGTAGAACGTCGCGACCTTCAGCGGCGAGTGATCGATCACCACCGCGTGGCCGCGCGGCGTCTGCATTGCGGACCACACCACGCCATCGGACGCAGCGAGGACGGCGATGTCATCGGGCATCACGAACGCCTTCGTGCCGTTCGGCGTCCCCGCCTTGAACGAGTCCGCGGGAAGACGCGCGTACATGATGTCAACGCCTCCGTGGCGCGGTCGACCCGGACGCGGCGAGTAGAAGCCATCCGAGATCAAGGGCGAGCGTCCCTTCCACGATTGGACGGGCCACACCCAGCGACCGGGCATCGGGCCAACGACCGGCGAAGAAGCCGGCGATGAGGCCGGCGACGAGGCCGGCGACGAGCTTGCGGCGTGCGCCTTCTTGCTTCGCGTCAGGAGGTAGGCCGCGACGGCGCCACCTCCGATGAACCAAGGGACCTTACTCACGACTACGACTCCGCGCTCTTGTCGCGCCCGCTGCGCGAGATGAGGAA
>JALZOI010000086.1 GCA_030857245.1 Myxococcota bacterium | reverse complement strand
CCGCTCGCGCGTGGCCCGGGCCCGGGTGCGGCGCCGTGGCGCCGCGCGCTCATCAAGCTGCTGATCGGCGTCGCGGCCGCGCTCGCCGCCGTCTACTGGCTGTCGCGCAGCTACGCGCCGACCACGGGGACGTTCCGCCTCGTGGCCGGCGCGATCGTCGTCGTGCTGCTCGGCGGGCTGCTGCTCGATCCGGAGATCCGGCGCTGGCTGCGCTTCATCTCGATCGATCAGTGGCGCGTGATCGATCGCGAGACCGAGCGCACGCCCGCGCAGGCCGGAGCCACGAGCATCCGCGTGATGATCGTGCTGCTGACCTGCGCGATCGTGCTGACGCTCCAGGAGTACGTCGGCGGCTCGGACCAGTACGCGAAGCTGTTCCCGTACGACAAGAGCAAGTACTGGGAGCTCAAGGGCTTCGTGTGGTGGTCGGGCTGGCGCGTGCTCGGCTACGTGATCATCCCGATGATCGCGATCGCCTGCATGCCGGGCGAGCGGATCCGCGACTACAACCTGTCGCTCCGCGGCTTCCTCAAGCACGCCGGCCTCTACCTCGCGATGTTCGTGGTGTTCCTGCCCGTCGTGTACGCGGCCTCCCACAGCGCGTCGTTCCGGCACACCTATCCGTTCTACCGGATGGCGAACCGCTCGCACTTCGACCTGTGGACCTGGGAGGCGCTCTACGCCGCGCAGTTCATCTCCCTCGAGTTCTTCTTCCGCGGCTTCCTGCTCCAGGGCCTGCGCCGCGCCTTCGGCGCCAACGCGATCTTCGTGATGATCGTGCCGTACTGCATGATCCACTATGGCAAGCCGCTCCCCGAGACCATCGGCGCCATCGGCGCCGGCCTGATCCTCGGCACCATCGCGATGCGCACCCGCTCGATCTGGGGCGGCGTCCTCATCCACATCGGCGTCGCGACCACGATGGACGTCCTCGCGCTCAACGGCTGCCCGCCGATGGGCAGCGGCAAGTACTGCCACGGCTGAGCCGCGCGGAGGTCCGCTCAGGGACGGCCGAGCCGCCAGCCATGGTCCTCCTCTGTTGACGTTCTCGTCGACGAGCTCCTCGCGCTCCAGCGCGCCGCGGCTTGCCCAATCGCGAAGACGGTAGATAGCGATAAGCGGGTGGAATCGACGTGCCATGCGCTCGAAGCGCTCTTCCGTGAGCCTCTCGAAGACGACATTCATCGTGCTGCCCCAACCATCGTCGAGCGCGCCGAGGAGATCCTCATCGCACTCGGACAGCTGCAGACGGCCATCCGCGAGACGCGGGAACCACGCACCGTGTAGCTCCGCACTGCTCGTCAGCTCCTGGGAACACGCTCGAGCCGGTCCGGCGCGCTTCATCGAATGCAAGCGGTGACGGAGATGCGAACTTCATCCAGAGGTCGGAACCTTCGCGCCACTCGTCGTCCGTGATCGGTCTCGCGGTCTCCAGCGCGATACGTGCGTCGGCGGGGGCCGAACCGCCGGTCGTCGCGTGGGGATCTTGCGGGTGCGGACGCGCAAGGAAGAACCGCTCTCGTTCAGCGCCTATGCGACGAAGGCCGTCCAGTGCCCACCACAGCCAAACCAGATCCTAGTACGCGCGGGTGCCCCAGACAACGACCGGTGCGTGGCCAGCGATGGCGGCGCGGAGCTCCTCGAGACCGAGGCGATGATGCCAACCCTCGACATCCCAGCTGCTGCGCAGCTCTTCATGCCGAACCGGGTCGACATCGCAGGGGCCGCTCTCAAGACAGTCGTTCGAGTGGCGAATGCGTGTCCTCCGCGCGCCCGCCGCGAGCAGGCCTCCAGCGCCCGAGTCACTCGAGACGAGATGGATGGCCTCTGCGAACGTCGGCGGCATCGGAAAGATCATCCGTTCTACGTAATGCTTAACGCGTATCGGGTGGCGAGCGGCCACGCGGCGCGCCGCGAACCATCGCGTGCCGGTCCGGCGCTGAGTGCCGAGTTGCATCGCCGTGCGCGTCACGTGCGGCGACAAGGGCGGCGCCGGTCCCGCTAGCCCGCTAGGGACCGCTAGGGACCGCTAGGGACCGCTAGGGACCGCTATCGCCGAGCCCGTCCGCAGGACCCAAGCCCCCGAACAGTTCGGGGGCGCGGAGCCAAGCCCCCGAAGGGGGCGCGGAGTACGGGCCAAAGGACCGTTCTAAAATAGGTCGGGCGCAGTGGCTCTTCACCACTGCGCCCAAAATGAGCACGACCGTCCGACCGTGAGGCAGTCTATCCCCTACGCGGTGCGTAGGTGGGCTCCACGATATTCCTTCGGGCTTCCCGACGAGCGGGCGTGCACTCCCAGAACAGAGGCAGATCCCTGGATAGCAGATGTAGGAGACAGAGTCGCCCCGGGTCTCGCATCGAACCGCCGGTGCTCAAGAACGAGACTAAGGATCGCGTTCGAATCCGTCAACGGAAAAAACGTCGACGTGATCACGCGCTGAAAAAACTCGGAAGCTCGACGAAAGTGTTTCGAGATCGCTTACGAGATTTCGCTCGGTCGAGCGCTGCCGCCACGCTCGTCACGCCCGGTTGGCTTCAGCGATTCACTTCGTGCTTCGACGTCTCGTGACCGCCGGCGCGCCAGTTCGGACCTTCGCCACCCTGCACGGCCTGCGACCGCACGCCGCGCGCGAGCATGGATTCCTTCGTCTCGATCGCATCGGCGCGATCCTCCACGGGCTTCGCGTGCATGCCGGTGTCCATCCGGATCGCGTCGCACGGGCAGGCCTCGACGCAGAGGCCGCATACGACGCACCGCAGCTCGTCGATCTCGAAGATCGCGGGGCGCTTCTCGACGCCCTTGTCGTCGGTCTCGGCGGGGATGATCGTGATGCAGTGCGCCGGGCAGACCGTCGGGCAGCACATGCACGCGACGCAGCGAGTCGAGCCGTCGTCGCGCAGCGTGAGGCGGTGAAGGCCGCGGAACCGCTCCGCGTAGACGACCTTCTCCTCGGGGTACTGCACGGTCTCGATGTCGTTCCTGAAGCTCTCGGCCATGGGCGCACCGGGAGTGTTCCGGCCCGCCAGCTTCTTGAGCGGCAAGAAGAGATTCTTCGCGAAGTGCTTGAGCGTGACGCCGAGGCCCTTGGCGGTCGCGGCGAGGTACGTGGTGTCCTCCGCCTGCGGCCTCACGACCTGGAACGTGCGCGAGCGCGGATGGCGATCCGACACCGAGATGATGACGGGACCATCGGCAGCATCGCCGGAATCATGTGACGCGTGATCGTGAGAGCTACCCATGGGGACCTCTACATGAAGAACAGCTTGATCAGCGCCGTCACCATGACGTTCGCCAGCGCGAGCGGGAGCAGCAGCTTCCAGCCGAGGTTCATCAGCTGATCGGCGCGGAACCGCGGGAGCGTCCAGCGGATCATGAGCTGGAACCAGCAGAGCAGGACGACCTTCGCACCGAAGGCGCCGAACTGCAGCGCGGCGACGACGCCGTGCGGCAGCGGGGTGAACCAGCCGCCGACCGAAGCCTTGGTGACCGCATCGATCTCGCCGCCGATCCGGAAGCCGTCCGGATCGAGGAACGGGACCTGCCAGCCGCCGAGGAACACGGTCGCGATGACCGCGGAGATGAAGACGATCTCGATGAACTCCGCGAGGAAGAACAGCCCCCAGCGGAGCCCGGAGTACTCGACGAAGTAGCCGATGATCTCGGGCTCGCCCTCGGGGATGTCGAACGGCGCGCGCTTGGTCTCGGCGATCGCGGCGGTGAAGAACAGCACGAAGCCGACGGGCTGCCAGAGCCACAGCCAGTTGAGCGGGTTCGACGGCGCCATCGACTCGCTCGCGCCGCGCATCACGATGAAGCCGGGCTCGAGGCTGCCGACCACGAGGAACGAGCCGACGAGCGCGATGCCCATCGCGACCTCGTACGACATCATCTGCGACGAGCTGCGGAGGCCACCGAGCAGCGCCCACTTGTTGTAGCTCGCCCAGCCGGCGATCGTGCCGCCGTAGTTCGCGAGCGTGAGCACCGCGAAGTAGAAGATCAGGCCGAAGTCGATCTGGAACATCTGCATCCGGATCGACTCGCGGAAGATGTCGGCCGTCGGCTGCTGTGCGAGCAGCGAGGGATCGAGCGTCTGCGTGATCGCGTGCGGATAGATCGTCGGGCCGAACGGGATGATGGCGAAGGCGATGAACACCGGCACGATCGCGAGGATCGGCGCGAGGGTGTAGAGCCCCTTGTGGACGTTGGCCGGGATGAAGTCTTCCTTGAAGATCATCTTCACGGCGTCGGCGACGAAGTGGAGGATGCCCTTCAGCTTGATCGGGCCGATGTTGGCGCGGTTCGGACCGAGGCGGTCCTGCATCATCGCGCTCTGGCGGCGCTCCATCCACGTCAGGATCGACGCGAGCGGCATCACCAGCGCGAGGATGATGAAGATCCACTTGGTGCCGGGCCAGTCGAGGATCCCCAGGAGCAGCGACTCGTCGTCGATGCAGCGGCCCTCACCGGAGCACCGTGCACCATCGCCACACGTGGCGTCGTTGATGGTGCAGTCGGCGGTGCAGGTCAGCGCCGTCGGATCGCAGTGGAAGCCGGCGGGGCAGGCATTCGCCAGACCGGCGGAGCACGGCTGCGCGCACGCGGCCGGTGCACCGGGCTTGCCGCACAGGCTCTCGACATCGCGCTGGCCGCTACAGGCCGCGAGCACGAAGGCGAGCGCGAGAGAGAGCAGGATCGTGATGCTCGCGCGCGTCTTCATCCGCGGCTCCCGGCAAACCGAAGCGAGAGCGGCCGTGCGTCGCGCGCCCACGTGAGCGCGTTCCACGCGGGCACTGCCGCGACCATGTCCTTGAACACCTCGCGCGGGTGCTGCCACGCGAGCTTCACGTTGGTCGCCTGCGCGAGCCGAACGAACGCTTCCCAGCCGGGCAGGGCCTGGCCGGGCGGCGAGAACGCCGCGTGCAGCCGCTGCACGTGGCCCTGCTTGTTCGTGATCGTGCCGGCGAGCTCGGCCCAGTCCGACGCCGGCAGCGCGACGATCGCGTTGCGGACGTGACCGCGCTCGTGCGCGCTGATCGCGATGATGTCGAGCTCCGCGAGCCGGCTGGCCGGGACCCCGGGCAGCACGTCGCCGAGGGTGACGAGCACCTTGACGCCGTCGAGCGCGCCGGGCTCGAACACCGCCTGCAGCGGCAGGCCGAGTGCCTCGGCGATGGCGAGCACGCCGTTGCTGTTCGAGTTGACGTCGGCGACCCGGAGCTTGCCGTCGGCGCGCGCGGGCACCGGCGGCTTGCCGGAGACGAGCACCTTGCCGACGTTCCACGCCTTCGCGAGCTGCGCGAGGGCGAAGTTGTCCTCGTTCGTGCACACCGCCGATAGCATGACGGCCACCGAGCCCGGCGCGACGGCCTTGATCCGGCTGGCGGCCATGGCGATCGCGCGATCCCAGCCAGCCGGCAGGCTCTCGACGGTCGCGCCGGCGAGCCGGTCTTCGCGGAGGTCATGGTACGTGAATCGACCCTCGTCGCACATCCAGTAGTCGTTGACGTTCGGGTTGTGGCGCGGGACCAGCCGCCAGGCGCGGCCGTGCTTGTGGTGGATCTCGACGTTGCAGCCGGTCGCGCAGCCGTTGCAGACCGAGGGCGTGGCCTCGAGCTCCCAGGCGCGCATCGTGAACCGGAAGTCCTTCGCGGTGAGCGCACCGACCGGGCAGACGTCGACCGTGTTGAGCGAGTACGGGTTGTCGAGCTGCGCGCCCGGCGCCGTGGTCAGGACCTCGTGGTCACCGCGGTTCGCGAACTCGAGCTGGTGCTCGCCTGCGACTTCGTCGCACACGCGGATGCAGCGCGAGCACAGGATGCAGCGCTCCTGATCGAGGACGATCGTCGGTCCGAGGTCGACGGCCTTGGCCTTGTGGACCTTCGGGACGTCGACGCGTGAGTCGGAGTTGTCGTGCTCGAAGTAGAGCCGCTGCAGCACGCACTCGCCGGCCTTGTCGCAGATCGGACAGTCGACGGGGTGGTTGAGCAGCGTGAACTCGAGCATCTGCTTGCGCGCGAGCGTCGACTGCGTGTCGAGCGTGTGCACGACCATGCCCTCGCCGCACGCCTGCTGACAGCTCGGCTGCAGCTTCGGGTTCTTCTCGACGGAGACCAGGCACTGGCGGCACTGCGCCACGACGGGCAGGCCCGGGTGGTAGCAGAACGCGCTGATGTCGACGCCGAGCGTGCGCGCGGCCTCGAGGACGTTCGTGCCCTTCGGCACCGTCACCGAGACGCCGTCGATCGTCAGCGTCACCTGGTCGGGATTGGTGGCCGGAGCCGGCGGCGTCGCCGGCGGCGCCGAGCCGGGCACAGGCGGCGCGGCATCGCTGGCGGCCGGCGGGCTGGCCGAAGGTGGTGGAGCCGAAGAAACGCTCATCTAGTCTCCCGTAATGCGAAGCTCATCATGTCACTCGCGGGTCGAACCTCCCGGGGAGCGCGAACCTCCCGGGGGGACCCGGGGGCAGCGCCCCCGGGAGGAGCGCTCGCGACGAGCACTTCCCGGGGGGATCCGGGGGCAGCGCCCCCGGATGTCACTTGTCGCACTCCCCGCCGATCATGTTGATCATGCCGAAGATCGGCACGACGTCCGCGATCAGGTGGTTATGGATCAGCTGGCTCGCCGTCGAGAGATGCACGAACGACGGCGACCGGACATACGCCTTGTAGGGACGGCCGGTGCCGTCGGACACGATGAAGAAGCCGAGCTCGCCATTGCCGCCCTCGAGGAACGAGTACGCCTCGCCGGCCGGCACCTTGATGCCGTCGACGATGTGCTTGAAGTGGCGGATCATCGACTCGATCGTGTTGTACGTGTCGCGCTTCGGCGGCAGCGCCACGCGCGGGTCGTCGACCAGCACCGGGCCGGGTGGGATCTGCTTGAGGCACTGCCGCAGGATCCGGATCGACTGCTTGAGCTCGTCGATGCGGACCAGGTAGCGATCGAAGCAGTCACCGGTGGTCCCGACGGGCACGTCGAACTCGACCTCGGGATAGACCGAGTACGGATAATCCTTGCGGACGTCGTAGTCGACTCCGGCGGCGCGCGCGATCGGACCGACGCAGCCGGTCGCGATCGCGTCCGCCTTCGTCAGCGCGCCGACGCCGGCCATCCGGTCGCGGAAGATCTTGTTGCCGTTGAGCATCTGCTCGACCTCGACCATCACCTTCTCGATCTCGGTGAGGGTGTGGCTGAGCTCGGCGTCGAAGTTCTCCGGCAGATCCTTCGCGACGCCGCCGACGCGCACGTAGCTGTGCGTGAGCCGCGCGCCCGAGACCTTCTCGAGCAGCTCGTACAGCCACTCGCGCGCCTTCAGGAAGTAGAGGAACGGCGTGAACGCACCGAGCTCCATCGCGGAGGCCCCGATGCAGGTCAGGTGGTCGGTGATCCGCGAGATCTCGCTGACGATCACGCGGATGTACTCGACGCGCTTCGGGAGGCGGTTGGTCAGCCCCATCAGCTTCTCAACGGCCATCGCCCAGCCGACGTTGTTGATCATCGGCGAGACGTAGTTCAGGCGGTCCGTGTACGGGAACACCTGCGTGTACGTCGCGTGCTCCGACTCCTTCTCGAAGCAGCGGTGCAGGTAGCCCGGCTGGACATCGCTCTTGACGATGCGTTCGCCGTCGACCGTCAGCACGATGCGCACGGTGCCGTGCATCGCGGGATGCGACGGGCCCATGTTGACCGTCATCAGGTCGGGCCCGAGCTCGGTCTCGTTGTCCGTCAGGTCCTGCACGTCCTTGCGACCGAGCACGAGCTGCTTGAGCGACGTCACGTCACGTCCCGAGGATGAGGCGGCCATCAGCGGTGTCCTTCACCGGCGCCGCCGGGGGCGTTCGGTGCCTTGATCGGATTGATCGGCAAGTCGTCGCGCCGCACGAGCGGCTGGCGCTTCTCCTTCGGGTAGTCCTTGCGCAGCGGATGGCCGACGAACTCGTCGTACATGTAGATCCGACGCAGATCGGGGTGACCCTCGAACTTGATGCCGTACATGTCGAACGCCTCGCGCTCCTGCCAGTCGAACGCGGGCCACAGCGGCGCGAGCGACGGACAGCGGGCGTCCTGCTCGGTGACCGCGACCTTGAGCCGGATCCGGTAGCGATGCGGGTGCGACCGCAGCTGGTAGCAGACCTCGAAGCGCGGCTTGCCGCTCTCGTCCGTCCAGTGCGCCGACTTCGGCAACCCGAGCGGATGCCAGTCGAGCCGGTCGATGACGGTGACGAACACCGGCGCGTCGAACAGCATCTTCGGATCATCGCGAAGCCAGGTCGCGACGGCGACGAGGCCCTCGCGCTTCACCCACGCGATCTCGTCGCCGTAGATCGACTCGGTCAGCTCGATGGCCGACGCGTGGTTCGCCTTGAGCGCGTCGAGGACTATCTGCGCCATACGATGCTCTCTTCCTGATGCTGGCAGCGAGCTGCCGCTACTCGTCGCCGGCGGCAGCCGCGGCGATCAGATCTTCGCGCTTCGTGCGCAGCTGGCTGTGACCACGCCCGCTCTGGATGCGGTCCATCAGCATGATCAGGGCGTCGAGCACCTGCTCGGGACGCGGCGGGCAGCCGGGGATGTAGACGTCCACCGGGATGACCTGATCGCAGCCCGGCATCGTGGAGTAGTTCTGGTAGAAGCCGCCCGACGACGCGCACACGCCGAACGCGATCACCCACTTGGGCTCGGCCATCTGGTCGAACACGCGCTTGAGCGCCGGACCCTGCTTCTCGGTGATCGTGCCGACGACCATCAGCAGATCGCTCTGCCGCGGCGAGAACCGGGGGAACTCGGCGCCGAACCGCGCGATATCGTACTTCGGACCGGCGACCGACATGAACTCCATGCCGCAGCACGCCGTGACGAACGGGTAGCTGAACAGGGAGAACTTGCGGCCCCAGTTACTGGCCCGCTCGACGAGCGACTGCTTCGCCCACTTGGCGGCGTCCTCGAGGCGCGTGGTGGTTAGCTCTACTCCCATCCGATCGCCTTCTTTCTCCACACGTAGGCGAGAGCGACGACCAGGATGGCGACGAAGATCAGCATCTCGGCGAAGCCGAAGAAGCTGACGGCGCCGGTCGGGCTGCGCGACAGCTGGTTGTAGAGCACCGCCCACGGGTACATGAACGCCACTTCGATGTCGAAGACCAGGAAGAGGATCGCGACCTGGTAGAACTTCACGGAGTAGCGTCCGCGCGGCGAGCCGATCGGCTCGCTGCCGCACTCGAACGGCTTCAGCTTGTCGGGATGAACGGGACCCCGGACCCTACCGACGAGCACGGCGAGTGCCATCAGCAGGCCGACAAAGCCGAGCGCGAACACAACCGCCAGCCCGGCTGGCATATACGCCTGTAGCTGCAAAGCGAGGCGAGTATATGGCGCGACGTCGAACGGTCAACGGACGCGCTGGGCTATTTGCAGAGAGTGATCGCGCCCTTGCAGCGGCCGATCGTCGCGGCTGACCGCAGCTGAAAACGTTCAGGCGTTTGTGACCCGGGGGAGCTGAATTGGCGCCGGACCGGCTGGATCGGCGCCGGACCGGCTAGCCAGATCAGAGGTTCGCTTGCGCGTTGCGGAGCGCGTCTTCGAGCGCGAGGACCATGTCCTCGTTGGTGTCGACCAGGTAGATGGTCTCGGGGTTCGGCCGGCGATGGGCGCGGATCTCCTCCACGATCGCGCGGGCTGCTTCGTCGTGCGGCACCTCGCCGAGATCGGTGCCGATCCCCGGGATCGCGATCACCTTGAAGTTGTTGCGGTCGGACGCGATCAGCGCGGCGCGCGCGGCGCGTCGCACGTTCTCCGCGCCGATCTTCTGACCGGGCTCTTCCATCGTCGGGACATGGATGACGTTCTTCGCGGGGAGCTGCCCGGCGGTCGTCACCAGCGCCGCTCCCACCGCGATCGGCGCGGCCGCCATGGCCGCCTGCTGGATGACGTCGCCACCCTGCCGGCGCAGCGCGCCGCCGATCCCGCCACCCATGATGCCGAGCGAGTTCGCGGGGTTGACGATCGCGTCGACCGGCAACGTCCAGAGCTCCGCCTTCGCTACGTGAACCTGCATGCGTCGCCTCGGGTAACACAGGAGCCAGCGAAACGGCAAGAGTTGGGCTCGGGCGCCGACGGGACGCCGAGCGCGGCGCACGCCGAAACCGCCCTCCGAATTGACCCTCGCCCCGAAACCAGCGAAAGGCCCCACCGGGGGGCCTTTCAGGATCACGCGCGAGCCGCGATCAGACCGCGATCAGGCGCAGGCCTTCTCGAGCTCGGCTTCGACCTTGTCCTCGGCCCACTTCTTCGCGACGGCGAGCTCCTTCACGATGAGCTGCTTCGCGTTGTCGAGCATCTTGCGCTCACCGAACGACAGGACCTTGCTGCTCTTCAGCCGGTAGAGGTCGCGATAGACCTCGGCGACGTCGAACAGCGAGCCAGTCTTGATCTTCTCCATGAAGCCGCGATAGCGCCGGTTCCACGTCTGCTTGTCGATGTGGACGTCCTTCTCGCGCAGGATGTCGAACACCTCTTCGATCTCCGACGCGGTCGCAACGGGGCGCAGCCCGACCTGATCAGCTTTCTCTTTCGGCACCAGGATCTGCATCCCGGTCGCGAGGACCTTCAGCACGTAGAAGGAGCAGACCGTCGTGTTGATCTCCTTCTTCTCGATGCCGATCACCTCGGCCACGCCGTGGGCCGGGTACACGGCCTTTTCGCCGATTCTGAAGTCGTTGGTCACTGCTGTTCTCCTCGTAGGCGATGGTCGTGGCGACCTGGGTAAAGCAATGCAGGTGCCACCATGGTGCTGGTCTCCAGAAAGCCGTTAACTTCTCTCTGGTTGCTTCGCAAAAACGTCATCTGTCAGGCCCGGGCAGGTGTGCCAGCATGTCACACCACGTGCCTCCCGATCCATCGATCGGGAAGCGGGGCGGTCGGGGGTTTCCCAACGGGGCCCGGAGGATATCAGCCAGGGGACCCCTCGGCAGCCGAAATGTTGGTGCGGCGGGTCGAGTAGCCGGTGTCGATTGGAATTTCAGAGACTTGGCAATCGCAGATCCTGTGAGGGCCGGCCAGGTCTGATACCCTGATCGTCGGTGCGAGGTTCGATCGGGCAGATCCTGGTCCAGGCGGGGGTCATCGATGCCGCCGCCCTCTCCGATGCCCTGACCCGCCAGAGCGGACGCCATCCGGTCGCCTCGGAGCTCTACGCGCTGGGCTACGCCTCGGAGCGGGAGTTGTGCACGGCGCTCTCGCTCCAGACGGGGTGGTCCGCGATCGTGCTGGACGAGTCCACGATCCGGCTCGACGTGCTGGAGCACGTCTCGCTCGAGTGGTCGCGGATCTTCAACGCGCTCGTGGTCTACGAGGACAACGACATGCTCGTGATCGCGGCGGCGCGACCCGAGGATGCGGTGATCCCCGCGCGCGAGCTCGGCGACGCCCGCAACAAGCACGTCGAGCTCCGGATCGCGCTCGACGTCACGCTCGCGCGCACGATCCGCGTCGCGTTCCGCAAGTGGAGGCTCGGCGAGGCCTACCTCAAGGGTCCCGAGGCCGACGCGCACGAAGACACGCCGCGGCTCGCGTTCGTGCATCCCGATGGCGGCGAGGACGAGCACCGCCGCGCGCAGCGCGCGCTCGCCGAGGAGGCCGCGCGCAACATCGTCAATCACGAGGACCTGCCGTCCGAGGATCTCAGTCATCCCGGGGTCTCGATGACGGGCGAGTGGCACGGCACGACGACGACCGTCACGCGGCGGCGTCACACCGATGCCGATGCCGATGCCGAACCCGAAGCCGAGGCGATCGAGGAGCGCACGCTCGTGATCGCCGCGCAGCTCGATCGCAGCACCGACGATACGCTGTCGCCGGGACGCCCGCGCGCGCTCGTGATCGATCCGGATCCGCCGGGCCGACTGCAGATGGTCGGCGAGCTCGAGCGGCTCGGCTACGAGTGCCATGCCGTCGACACCGGCACGCACGCCGTCGAGTTGCTCGCGGGCCCGCCGTTCGATCTCGTGTTCGCGGACATCGCCACCCCGGAGCTCGATGGTCTCCGGCTGTGCCGCGCGATCAAGCGGAGCCGCCGCCTCGTACGCACGCGCGTCGTCGTCACGACCTCGGTCGTCGACTCCGGCCAGGTCTCCGACGAGGTGCTGGTCTCGCACCAGAGCGACGGCTACCTCGAGAAGCCACTCGATTCGCGTCGCCTCCACCGCCTGCTCCGCGAGCTGTCGACCGAGGAGCGCGCCGATCACGAGGCCCTGCTGGCCGAGGCCCTCGGCAGCTATCACGCCGGCGACATCGAGGGCGCGATCGCGCGGCTGCGCGGCGCGCTCGTCACGGATCCGTCGAGCCCGAAGCTCCACTTCATGCTCGCGAACATGTTGCAGCGCGCGGCCCGCTGGGCCGAGGCCGTCGACGAGTACGAGGCCGTGGTCGAGCTCCAGCCCGCGTACTTTCCGGCGCTCACCCGCCTCGCGTACCTCTACTTCCGGCAAGGCCTCCACGCCCGTGCCGTCGAGACGTGGCGCCGCGCGCTCCCCGTTTGTGAGGATCAGGCGCTGCGCCGCAACATCGAGCTCTTCATGCGCAAGCTCGTGGCTGACATGTCCAAGGCCGATCCGGCCTGACGGCGGCTTCTGGCGCGCCCGCTACGCCAGGGCGCCGGGGTTCATGATGTTGTCGGGATCGAGGGCGGTGCGCAGCGCGCGGAGGTAGGGGTCGAGCTTGAGGGCGCGTGATCCGAGCAGCCAGCCCCCCGCGGCCTCCGCGGCGCGCTCGGCGGCGGTCAGCATGGTGGCGTCGATCGGGTCGCCGGAGCGCTCGAACGTGAAGAACACGACGGCACCATCGGGATCGAAGCGCGAGATGTGGGCGCGGGCGTGGCCGCCGTTGGCGACGAGGTTCGCGAGCACGGCATGGTAGACGGCGCGGACCTTCGAGGGCGTCGCCATCACCTGGAGGGTCGGCACGGGACCGGGCGTCGGCTCGCCGGCATGGAGCCGCCGCCACCACAGCTCGGCGAGCGCGTGATCGTGCGTGCGGCCACCCTCGGCGAGCACGGCGCTCGTGATCAGATCGCGATCGCACGCCGCGAGATCGGTGGGACCGGCGGTCGCCGCGACGAGCAGGGCCTCGCCGATCGAGATCGCGAGGCCCTCGAAGTGCCGCTTCGCCTCGTAGGCGTCGTAGATCCGCAGGCCCGATGGCGCCGCCTCCTCGCGCAGCGCCAGGTGGACCGCCGACACCGCGGCGTCGATCGACGGCAGCAGATAGGCGGCGACCAGGCGCGCCTCGGGCTTGGCGTGGATCCGCAGCACTGCGGACGTGATGAAGCCGATCGTGCCCTCGCTGCCACACAGCGCGCGCGACAGATCCGGGCCCGTCGAGCGGCGCGGCGCGACGCGGGTGTGGACGGTGCGGCCATCCGCGAGCACGGCGGAGACGCCGACCACCGCGTCCTCGAAGAAGCCGTGCCGCGCGCTCGACTTGCCCGGCGTGCGGACCGCGAGGATGCCGCCGAGCGACGACGTCAGCACGACCGGCGGGTAGTCGCCGATCGAGAGCCCGCGCGGGCCGAGGATGCGCTCGAGCTCGAGGCCCGTGAGCCCGGCCTGCGCGTGGACGAGCAGCGAGGTCTCGTCGATCTGCAGCACCTGGTCGAGCCGGCGCGTCGCGACGTAGACCCGCGGGCGCGCGTCGACGATCCGCTGGAGGTTGCCGGCGGCGCCGACCGGATGGACCGCGGCACCCTGGGTGCGTACGCGGCGGATCACGTCGGCGACCTCGGCGGCGGAGCCGGGCTCCACGCGATAGCTGCCCTGCGCGAGCACCTCGACATGCTCCGCACCGACGGCCGTGATCAGCTCCTGCTCGAGGCTCATCGCCGCCTCCCGATCTCGCGCGGACGCAGGCCCATCTTGCCGGGGTTGAGGACGCCGTCGGGATCGAGGCTCGTCTTCGCCGCCTCGTAGATCGCCATCGCCTCGCGATGCTCGCCCGCCATGTACGGCGCCTTCAGCAGGCCGACGCCGTGGTGATGGCTGATCGTGCCGCCGACGCGGGTCGCCGCCTCGAGCCCGTCGCGCCAGATCGAGTCATAGACGCGCTCGGCGGCCGCAGCGTCGGGTGCCGTGCCCGCGAACGTGAAGTAGATCGAGCAGCCGTCGGGGTACGCGTGGGAGAAGTGCGCCATCACGACGGCGTGGCGACCGATCGCGCCGCGCACCGAGTGGTAGAGGTCGGTCAGCCGCTCCCAGCTGGCCGCGACCTCCATGGTGTCGACGAAGGCGCCGTCGCGGAACACCGGGGACATCCGGTACGACACGGCGTAGCGGTGCTTCACCCAGGCCCAGCCGGGATCCTCGCCCTTGTCGCGCGCGCCCGCGGCCTCGAGCTCGGCGAACGTCAGCGCGGCCTCGACCTCGGTGCGGATCCGCGAGCCCTCGAGCCCGATGATCATCCGGCAGCCCTTGCGCGCGAGCTTCTCGGCGACGGTGCCGGCGAGCCGGTTGACGAGCTGGCTCTTGCCGAGCGCGGCGTGCATCGCGTCGCGCCGGAGATGCTTGCCCTTCGCGAGGTTGATCAGCCGCTCGAAGAAGCTGTCGTCGTGCTTCGGTGCGGGACCGGGCCACGCGGGCAGGGCGCCGGTCTCGATCGGCGGCATCGGCGCGAGGTCGTCGCGGCTCTCGCCGGTCTCGCCGCCGTGTGAGCCGAACGAGTTCATCAGCGTGTCGAGCTCGTCGTAGAGCCGGACGACGGCGGGGCGCAGCCCGCGCTGGAGCACGCGGCGGATCGCCTGGATGCCGGTCGCGACGTCATCGACCTCGTAGCCGCGGAACACGCGGAGCTGCGGGGCAGGCGACACCCGGAGCCGCGCCGACGTGATCACGCCGAGCGTGCCCTCGCTGCCGAGCAGGAGCTGGGTCCAGCTCGGGCCGCGGAGCGCGCGGTTCGGGCCGTCGGTCTCGATCACCTCGCCGCGCCCGGTGACGACGGTGAGCCCGGTGACGCGATCCTCGACCTTGCCGTACTTCGTCGATAGCTGGCCCGCGGCGCGCGTGGCGAGCCAGCCCCCGACCGTCGAGCAGTAGATCGACGACGGGAAGTGCCCGAACGTGTAGCCGCGGCGCTCGAGCTCGCGTTCGAAGCGCTCGCCGTTGAGCCCGGCCTCGACGTCGCAGATCAGCTCGTCGTTGTGGATCGAGCGCAGCTGCTGCATGCGCTTGGTGTCGATCGTGATGCCGCCGTGCAGCGGTACCGCGCCGCCGCAGACGCCAGAGCCGCCGCCGTACGGAACGATCGGGACGCGGCGCTCGCGGGCGAGCCGGACGATCGCGATGACCTCGCGGACGTGCTCGGGCCACACGATCGCGTGCGGCCGGTGCGCCGGCGGCGTGCCTTCGCGATGCGCGAGCAGCATGCGCGGCCACATGTCGCGCGCGTAGGTCTCGAGGTCCACGCCGCGGATCGAGACGCGGCGCGAGCCGACGATCGCCTCGAGGTCGCGGTGGAGCCGATCGACGTCGACCGCGGTCATCGCGTGGACCGTACGACCGTCGACACGAGGGACGCAACCATGCTTGATGCGCGAGTGGGCAGCGGGGCTCTCGTCACCCGTGCAGGGTAGCGCTAGGGCGTGACCGCGGGGGCGGGCGAGATCGTCCCGGCGCCCGTCAGCGTGCCCTTGACGTAGATGTAGCCGGCACCGCCGCCGCCGCCCCCGCCGGCCCCGTTCTCGGGACTTCCGGGATCGCCGGTCAAGGTCGCGCCCCCGCTGCCGGCTCCGCCGTCGCCACCGTTGAGGTTGAACGCGCCGCCGGGCGCGCGCGTCGCATC
>JALZOI010000592.1 GCA_030857245.1 Myxococcota bacterium | reverse complement strand
GCGCGGGCCACAGCGGGTCGCAGCGGTCGTGCGTCGTGGTGCCCGCCGCGCACTGCACCGGTCCGGCGAGCGCCGCGAACGTCAAGAGCGGCTGCCAGCGCCCGGGACCGACGGCGCGCGTGACGGCCTGGAAGTCGGGCTGCCAGTTCGCCGCGCAGCCGAGCAGCGCACCATCGCTGCGCTGCCCGAGACAGCCGAGCTGCGGCGCACCCGCGAGCGGCGTGAAGGTCGCGCCTCCGTCGCGCGAGTGTGCCGAGCCGCCGCCGAGCGTCGCGACGTACACGCTGCCATCCGCGGCGTGGATGACATCGCGGATGCGATCCGTCGAGGCGAAGACCTCCGTGAAGGAGGTGCCACCGTCGGTGGAGCGATAGAGCACGTCCCCACCCGGTGGGTTGGCGCCGAGCGAGGTCACGAGCAGCGTGTCGGGATCGGTCGGCGCGATCGCGTTGACGAGCACGAGCGGAGTGGAGCCGAGCTTCATCGGCGGGGACGAGGTCAGGGGTTGCTCGCGCCACGTGCCGCCGGCGTCATCGCTGCGCTGCAGGCGCGCCATCGGGGTGCCGGCGACCTGGTATCCGGTGACGTAGACGCGGCGCGGATCGGACGGCGCCACCTTGACGCTCTTCCACCACACCGTCGGAGAGTGCAGCCCACGCGGCGCGAACGTGAGGCCGCCGTCGGTCGAGCGATACACGTTGTTCGGCGCGGCGCTCTCGGCGGTGGCGACCCACACGTGACCGTTCGGGGCGAGATCGATCGCGTCGATCCACAGCGTGGCGATCGATCCGGCACCGGCGCGTCGTTCGGCCGTCGCGGTCACCCAGGTGCAGCCACCGTCGCGGCTCACGCGCAGGCCCTCGAAGGTCGTCGCGAAGATCGTCCCGTCGGCGGCGATCGCGTACTTCGGATCGAAGTCGCCCGTGTAGCCGATCGCGCGCTCGCAGACCCAGCGGAACGAGCATCCATCATCGTGGCTGATCAGCAGGCCGAAGGTCGTGCGCACGTAGATCGACCGCGGGTCGGCGGGGCGGAACGCGATGCCGGTCGTGAGCGGCGGGCGGCTGTCCGCGGCGGCGTGCGGCGGCGCGATCGCGAGCGGGCCAGCGCCGCCGATCATCGCGAGCGAGACGAGCGCGAACCGGCGCATCGGGCTACAGGCGCGCGAGCGCGTCGAACGCGCCGAAGTGGTCGAGCGTCCACATGACAATCGCGCCCATCACCCCGGCGGCCGCGTCGTCGAGGACGACGCCCCAGCCGCCCGGCAGGTTCTGGTCCAGCCAGCGGACCGGTGGTGGCTTGATGATGTCGAAGCAGCGGAACACGAGGAAGCCGATCGCCAGCGTGGCGAAGCTGTCTCGCGCGACCGGGATCATCGTGATGCAGTAGCCGGCGACCTCGTCGATCACGATCCGCTGACTGTCGTGCGAGCCCCACGCGCGATCGGCGACGTCGGCAGCGACGATCGCCACCGCCGTCACGAGCACGGCGACGATGACAAATTGGTATACAGGAAGTGACGCCAGCGCCCACACGAGCGGTACAGCTACAGCCGTTCCACACGTGCCTGGAGCGACGGGCGAGTAGCCGGCACCGAGCGCGGTCGCGAGCAGCTTGGCGAGCGCGTTCACGTGCCGAAACAATACGCGACCTGCAGGATTTCCGACACCTTGGCGGGATCGATGCCGACCTTTGACTTGGACGGCTCGTCACGTCCGTGATAACTCAATTTCGAGACCCCGTCGTACGTCGTACCTAAGGCCACCGTGGATCGCTTCACCCTCCTAGTACCGGCGCTGCTGATGCTCGCCACGATGGTGGCAGCGTTCATCGTCTACTGTGGACTGTGCTGGAGCGGGCGGCCTCCGGTCGTGCGCGGTCTCAAGCACAACCAGCTCCTCGGGCCGTTCATGGCGCGTTACGTGATCTGGGTGATCGGTCCCGTCGAGCGCGCGCTCGTCGGGCGCGTGTCGCCGAACATGATCACCGCGCTCTCGCTGCTCGTCTGCGCGGCAACCGGCGTCGCGGCCGGCCTCGGCCACCTCGGGACCGCCGCGTGGCTGTACGCCGTCGGCGGCATCCTCGACATCCTCGATGGCCGGCTCGCGCGGCTCACGAACCACCAGACCAAGTCGGGCGCGCTGTTCGACTCGGTGTCGGATCGCTGGGCCGAGCTCTTCGTGTTCAGCGGCTACGCCTGGTACCTGCGCGAGACGCCGTGGCTGCTCGCGGTGATGGCGGCGGTCGCGGGCTCGATGATGGTGAGCTATACGCGCGCGCGCGCCGAGAGCCTCGCCATCGAGCTCTCCGGTGGTGTCATGCAGCGCGCCGAGCGCATCCTGTTGACATCGGCCGGCACGCTGCTCGCCGCCTGGTACGGCGCGAGTGCCACGCAGGCCGGGCTCGTCATCCCGATCCTCGGCGTGGTGATGGTGGTGATCGGCGTGGCCTCGACGTGCACCGCGCTGAACCGCTGGCTCGTCGCGTACCGCGCGCTCGCCAAGCTCGAGGCTGCGTCCTCCATCGACCTCCCGAAGCGGCAGCCCGCCGCCGTGGCTGCTGCGGCTGCTGCGCCGCCCGACTACGTCAGCGTGCAGGTCCCCGCGACGTTGCGCGACAGCGCCGAGCTCTTGCCCGCCGTCCCTCGCGGGTAGCTGGCGGCCGCACGCGCAGCAGGCAGCCGCGCGCTACGTGAAGACCGCGATCACCGGCGCGTGATCGCTGGCGTCCTGACCCTTGCGCGCGGTGCGATCGATCGTACACGCGGTGCAGCGCTCCGCGAGCGGCGCGCTCGCGAAGATGTGATCGATCCGCAGTCCCTGGTCCTTGAAGAAGGAGACGCCGCGGTAGTCCCACCACGAGTAGCTCTTCGCGTCGGCGTGATGCACGCGGAAGACGTCGACGAGCCCGAACTCGAGGACGCCGGCGAGCGCCTGACGCTCGGGGGTGCTGCAGTGGATCTGCTCGTGCCACTTCTCGGGTGACCACACGTCGCGATCATCGGGGGCCACGTTCATGTCGCCGCACAGCACCACCGGCTGATCGGGAGCCGCGGTGCGATCGAGGAACGCGCGCAGGCGCCCGAGCCACGCGAGCTTGTACGGGTACCGATCGGACGTCAGCTCTTGACCGTTCACGACGTACGCACAGACCACGCGCACACCGTGCGTCGACGCTGCGATCAAGCGCGCATCAGGGTCGTCCGCGTCGTCACCGAAGCCGCGCGTGATCTCGGTGAGTGGCTGCGTCGACGCGATCGCGACGCCGTTGTAGCTGCGCTGGCCAAACGTCGCGACCTCGTAGCCAGCCTTGCGCAAGGGCTCGAACGGAAAGCCCGCGTCCTCGACTTTCGTCTCCTGCAGGCAGAGCACGTCGGGTCGTTCCCGATCGATCCACGCCATCAGGCGGTCGGCGCGTGCGCGGATCGAGTTGATGTTCCAGGTCGCGAGTTTCACGGGAGCGAACCTACATCGCGGCACTCGCCCGCTGGGCGCGTCGCGTGCAACTGCGACTCGCTGACGGTTTCCAGGGAATGGGCCAGCGGGGCGCGGGAGTTACACCGACACGACCGTCGAAGGGGAGCATTGATGAAGGCGCAGATCGACATGTCCTTGTGGAGCATCATCGAACGCCTGCAGCGCCGACTCGAGCGCCAGGGCATGTCCGCGGCCGACACAGATCGCGCCGTCTCGATCGCCCTGCGTCAGCTCGCGCAGCAGAGCTTTCGCTAGCGTGCGGAGAGCTCGCGCGTGCGGCGCGCTAACTTATCGGCAGATCCGCTGAGCTGACTTTGGGGTCGAGATACTTCGCGAGCTTGCTCTCGATGTATTCCTTCGCCCGGCCGCGCCACAGGAAGCCGGGATCTTCGCCCCGGAACTGTGCGCGCCCGTTCTTCAGGCTGAGCTCGCCGTCGATCTTGACGACCAGGTACTTGCCGGAGAACCGTGCACGGTCCGCGTCGAGCCACGAGACCTTGATGCCGTGCTTGTTGTTCAAGTACTGGCCGAGGATCTCGAGGCGGGCGCGAGCGTCCTGCTCGGAGAGGACGTACGGAAAGTCGATCTCCATCCCAGGCTCGGTGTTACCACGAAACCGGCTACGACGAAGGCTTCGACGACGGGCGATCGAGCGCCTGACGCTGGGCGTCGGTGAGCTGGCGCTGGCAGCCCTCGAATGCCACGTGATCGGGGGCGTCGATCAGGCAGCGCCGGACCTCGTCCGCCCACCGCGTCTCCTGGCAGGCATGGACGAGGGCGTCACGCATGGCGGGGAGCTGGTCCAGCACGCCGCGCCGCGTCTCGTCACCGTACTTCGTCCCCGCCGCGTCGAGGTCGGCCCGCGCGATCACGAGCAGCTTGGCCCCGATCGCCCCGCACGGCGGCGCCGCAGCGGGGTCGCGCCGGCAGCCGCTGGAGGCGGCTGCGAGCAGGAGGACGGCGATCACGACACGAAGCACTGCGGGAGGTTTTCGGCCCCCGACCGGCGCATGTCAAGATAGCGGCGACGTGCCTCCACCACGATCGCTCCCGCTGGTCGTGCTCGTCCTCGTCGTGGCCGTCGTCGTCATCCACGCGCGCCTGATCGCCGGCGGTCAGACCTGGGATGATGCGCGCTACCACACCGAGGTCGCGCCGCCCCGGCTCGCCGCCGCCGAGGCGGTGCAGTCCGGCGCGCTGCCCGGGTGGTGGGAGGGCACCGCCCTCGGCGTCCCGCTGGCGAGCGATCCGGGCCATGGCGCGATGTACCCGCCGACCTGGATCGCAGCGACGCCGCGCGCGCTCGACTTCGTGGCACTTGCCCACCTGCTGTGGGCCGCGCTCGGCGTGACGCTGTGGGCGCGGCGCCGCACGATCGCCGCGACCGAGCCGGCGGCCGTCGTCGCGGGCTTGCTC
>JALZOI010000591.1 GCA_030857245.1 Myxococcota bacterium | reverse complement strand
GTCGAACCCGGGGTTGGCGTTGGCGTCGGCACCGGCACCGGCACCGGCACCGGCACCGGCACCGGCACCGGCACCGGCGTGGTGGTCGCGGCGCCCTGCCCGAGATCGAACGCGATCACGTCGATGACCTCACGGCCGGCGCGCCGGGTCGTGTACGTGACGGCGATCCGGTCCTCGTACTGGCTCGCGAACACGTCGACGACCTTGCCGATCGCATCGGGGGCGCTCCACGTCACGACCGGCGTGCCAGCGGGGCGGCGCGTGATCGTCAGCGTGCGACCGGATGCCGCGGCCGCGAACGTCGCCTTGGGCCCGCTCTGCGGCAGCGGCGTCTTCATCGAGTACTTCGCGACCACGTCGGCGGTCGCCTGCTCGCAGGCCGGCATCCCGGTCGCGGTCCCGCTGACGACCCGCACCGGGGCGCACACCTTGTCGGAGTTGACGAGGTACGGGCGATCCACGCCGGAGAAGCCCCCGAACGTATCGGCGGCGGCGGCGGCCAGCGGGAGCCCCGCGAAGGCCGCGAGAACGAGAGCGACGCGGCGCATCGACATGCAGACGTGATAGCGCGATCGGGATTCAATTTCACATCCCGACGCGCCGCGGGACGGCCTCGACCACGGGATCCCGCGCCCCGGCGTGGTCCGCGCCACGGTCGGCAGGAGGGCGTCCCCGCTCGCTTTGGGGTAGGGTGCCCCGGGCGTGACGAAGCTGTTCACTCGTGCCGGTGCCGCGATCGACCGCGGCGTCGTTCGGTTCATGGAGCGCCGGATGGCGCCCCGCGCCCCGCGCATCGATCCGGGCGATGCCCGCGTGCGGTTGATCGACCTCGCCGCCGCGTACCGCGACGGCACGCTCGGCGTCCCGAGCCCGTTCTTCCCTGACCCGGCGCTCCCGGATGCGCGGCTCACGGTCATCGGCGACGGGCCGCTCGGCACGCAGGTCGTCGACCTCGCGTACCCGTCGGACTACCAGCCGTACCTCGCGAGCGCGCGCGACCTCCACGCCACCGTCATCGAGAACCACACGGCGCACGCGCGGTGGTGGACCTCGGGGCGCGGCCGCCCGACGCTCGTGCTGCTCCACGGCTGGGGCGGCGGCAGCCACTGGGTGACCGCGCGGACGTTCATGGTGCCGTACTGGCTGCGCCACGGCTTCGACGTCGCCGCGTTCGTGCTGCCGTATCACGGCGATCGCGCGGCCGCGTGGGGTGGCCTCGCGCGGTCCGGTGCGGGCCGCTCGCCGATCTGGCCGAGCCCCAACCCGCTCCGCACCAACGAGGGCTTCGGCCAGGCGATCTACGAGCTCCGCGCCCTCGCGATGTTCCTGCGCGCGCGCGGCGCCTCGACGGTCGGCGCGATGGGCATGAGCCTCGGCGGCTACACGACGGCGACGTGGGCGAGCGTCGCCGGTCCCGCGGACGTCGGCGGCCTCGACTTCGCGGTCGCGATGATCCCCGCGGTCTCGATGTCGCGGCTGATGTGGAGCCACGGCGAGCAGAGCCCGGTGCGCCGCCGCGCCGCCAAGGCCGGCATCACCGAGGACCTCCTCGCCGATGCGTTCGCGGTGCACGCGCCGACGACGCGTCCGCCGCGCGTGCCGCGCAAGCACCTCGCCGTGATCGCCGGGCGCGGCGATCGGATCACGCCGCCCGATCATGCCGAGGAGCTCGCGGCGCACTGGGGCGTCGACGTCGCCTGGTTCGACGGGGGCCACCTCGCCCAGCTCGGGCGCGGCGAGGCGCTGCGCGTCGTCCGCCGCCAGCTCTGCGGACTCGGCTTCACGGGGCGCGAGTTCCGCTCGTGACCGGGCCCGCGCGCGTCACCCTGCCCTCCCTCGGCGAAGCGATCGCCACGGGGCCGCTGCTCCTCGACGGCGCCATGGGCTCGCTGCTCTACGAGCGCGGCGTCCTCCACACCCGCAGCTACGACGAGCTCAACCTCTCGCAGCCCGAGCTGATCCGCACCGTGCATCGCGACTACGTCGCCGCCGGCGCGGAGCTGATCGAGACCAACACGTTTGGCGCGAACCGGATGGCGCTCGCACGCCATGGTCTCGTCGAGCAGTGCACCGACATCAACCGGGCCGCCGTCGAGCTCGCGCGGTCGGCGACGGGCGACAAGGCGTACGTCGCCGGCGCGGTCGGCCCGACCGGCACGAAGTTCGGGATCGCGAGCGTGTCGGAGCGCCGCCTCGCGCGGTTCGCGCTCGCCGAGCAGATCGACACGCTGGTGCTCGCCGGCGTCGACGCGATCATGCTCGAGACGTTCACCTCGATCCTCGAGATGGAGACCGCGATCCAGGTCGCCAAGGAGCGCGGTCCGCGCGTCCCCGTGATCGCGATGATGGTGTTCGACGGCAACGCGAAGAGCGACGGGGGGCTCGGGCCCGCCGAGATCGCGGATCGCCTGATCGCCGCGGGCGCCGATGTCGTCGGCGGCAACTGCGGCGTCGGGCCCGCCGAGCTCTACCAGGTCGTCGTCGGCATGGTCGGGCGCGGCAAGCCGGTCGTCGCGCAGCCGAACGCCGGCTTCCCGGCCTCGGTCGAGGGCCGCACGCTGTACGTCGCGAACCCCGAGCACTTCGGCGTGTTCGCGCGGCGCATGCTGAAGAGCGGCGTCCGCATGATCGGCGGCTGCTGCGGCACCACGCCCGATCACACGAGCGCGATGCTCGGCGCGGTCCGCATGCTGCGCGGCGAGAAGATCGACGAGCACGTCGGCAGCGGCCACTCGGCACCCGGAGCGTCGGCGATCAGTGCGTCGCGCGGCCCCGTCGCGCCAGCCAAGATCGCCCTCGCGGAGCGCAGCCGGCTCGGCGCCCGCCTCACCCGCGGCGACTTCGTCGTCTCGGTCGAGCTCACGGCGCCGCCGGGCAGCGACCTCACGAAGACGAAGCAGCAGGTCGCCGATCTCGCCGGCGGCGGCGTCGACATCGTCAACATCGCCGATGGCCCGCGCGCGTCGGCGCGGATGGCGAACCTCGCCGTCTGTGCGCGCCTGGTCGCCGAGACCGCGGTCGAGCCGATCCTCCACGTCTGCGCGCGGGACCGCAACTTCCTCGGCCTGATCGCACACCTGCTCGGTGCGCAGGGCCTCGGCCTCAAGAACCTCGTCCTGATCACCGGCGATCCGCCGAAGATGGGCGACTACCCGTTCTCGACGCCGGTCTACGACGTCGACTCCGTCGGACTCCTGCGGATCGCGGCGGGGCTCAACGGCGGCGTCGATCCGGCCGGCAAGGAGTGCGAGCCCACGACGTTCGTGCTCGCCACCGGCGCGGAGCCGGCCGCACACGATCGCGAGCGCGAGCTGCGACGCCTCGAGGACAAGAAGCTCGCAGGCGCCGAGCTGATCATGACCCAGCCGGTCTATGACCCGCGCACGCTCGAGCGCTTCCTCGACGACTGCGCCCCGCTCGGCCTCCCGGTCATGGTCGGGATCCTGCCGCTCGCGTCTCATCGCAACGCCGAGTTCCTCCACAACGAGGTGCCCGGCATGGCGATCCCGGCCGAGTACCGCGAGCGCATGGGGAAGGTCGGCTCGGGTCCCGCCGCGCGCGCCGAGGGCATCAAGATCGCCCAGGAGGCGCTCGCCGCGGTGAAGCACCGCGTCCAGGGCGTCTACGTGATGCCGCCGTTCAACCGGGTCGACGCCGCGCTCGCGGTGCTCGAGGTCGCGCGTGATCGCATGTCCCCGCGCTGACGCTCGCGGTCCTGCTACGCTCGGGCGATGTCCATGACGCCCGACGAGGCGCGCGCCTTCCACGCCGAGATCCACGTGCTCGACCTGCACGCGGACACGGCCAAGCTGATGGACAAGCTCGGCTACGACCTCGCCATCCGTCACGAGCGCCCGATGCCGACGCGGGTCAACGTGTTCGGGCACGTCGACCTGCCGCGGCTGCGCGAGGGCGGCGTCGCCGGCCAGTTCTTCAGCTTCTGGACCACGCCGTATCCCGAACGGGGCTGCGCGCGCGCGGTGACGAAGCAGCTCGATGCCCTCGACGTCGCGATGGAGAAGCACCCCTCGGAGCTGGTGTGGACGCGGACCGGCGCCGAGGTCCGCGCGGCCAAGGCCGCGGGTCAGATCGCCGCGCTCGGGGGCATCGAGGGCGGCCAGGCGCTCGAGAGCTCGCTCGAGCCGATCGAGGCGTTCTCCCGGCGCGGCGTCCGCTACCTGGGGCTCCTCCACTTCTCGGCCAACGCGATCGGCCGGCCTGCGAAGGGCCGGGGCGCCGACACGACCGCGGGCCTCACCGGGTTCGGCCGCGACGTCGTCCGCGAGTGCGAGCGCTGCGGGATCATCGTCGATCTCGCGCACATCAACCGGCGCGGCTTCTTCGATGCGCTCGAGGTCGCGACGCTGCCGCCGATGGTCTCGCACACCGGCGTCGCCGGCGTGCACGAGCACTGGCGCAACATCGACGACGAGCAGATCCGCGCCATCGCCGATCGCGGCGGCTGCGTCGGCATCATCTTCGCGCGTCGTTACCTCGGCTCGGCCTCGATCGAGGCCGTCGTCGATCACCTCCTGCACGTGATCGACGTGGCCGGCGAGGACGTCGCCGCGCTCGGCTCGGACTTCGACGGCTTCGTCGTGCCGCCCGAGGGGCTCGAGGACGTCGCCGCCATGCCGAACCTCACGGTCGCGCTCTCGCGGCGTGGCGTGCCGCCCCGCGTCCTGGAGAAGATCCTCGGCGGGAACGTCCTGCGGCTGCTCGATGCCGTGCCCTCGTGGGGTAGGCTGCAGCCTTCGTGACCCGCCCGATCCTCCTGCTGTGTGGCGTCCTGCTCGCGGGCTGCCCGAAGAAGACCGAGAAGACCTCGAAGGTCGAGCCCACGGCGCAGCGCGATGGTGGGGACCTCGGCGCCACCTCGGGCTCCGGCCCCGGCAACGACAGCAGCGGGGGCG
>JALZOI010000590.1 GCA_030857245.1 Myxococcota bacterium | reverse complement strand
GCTCACCGCAGGGCGCGTTCGGCGGCCACCAGGTCTCGCATCCGGTCGGCAATAGCCCGAGTCACGCGTCGAGCGTGCCGCTCAGCGCGCCGGTGCCCGCACCGATCGTGCCCGCCGCGGCGATCCGGTCGGCGTCGCCGCCGTACCTCGCGTCGCAGACCGCGGCCCGGGCCGGGCGGCCGCTCGAGCCGTGGAAGGACGCCCTGCGCGTCCTCATGTTCATCTGGGGCGGCGTGCTGCTCGCCGCGTTCGCGACGCCCCTCGCGCTCGATCCGCTCACGTTCAACTGGGATCTGATCGCGAATGCCGAGGGCCCCGCGAAGCTGCCGCCGCTGATCATGGCGGCGGTCGGGCTGCTGTCGATCGTGATCGCCGGCATCCCGATGTCGCCGGTGCCGCGCGCGCTGATCGCGGCGCTGCTCGGCCTCGCTGGCATCTTCGTGCCCTTGCTGATCGGCGGGACGGTGCCGCCGTGGCAGGTGCTCGTGCCGCTCGCCGGCACCCTGCTGCTGATCCCGAACTTGCTCGTCCGCCACGAGTACCGCGACGCGACGCTGCCGCGGATCCTGATCACGGTCGGCGTGATCGCGGCGCTGCTGCCCTACGTCATCCCGCAGCACGGCACGCTGGCGCTCGTCGAGCTCTTCAAGCTCGCGATCGATGCACCGGGCGCGTTCAAGGTCGTCATCATCCTCCAGATCGCGCTGATCGCGATCATCGTGCTGTCGCTGCTCGCCTGGATGCCGTCGCCGTCGAGCGCCGGCGCCAAGGTGTTCGCGTGGCTGCTCATCCTGTGGCCGGCGATCACGCACGTCGCGATCCTGATCCTCGGCGGCGATCCGGTCGCCGCCGTCGAGCGCTCGCCGTTCATGGCGCTCGTCATGTGGGTCCCGGGCGCGGGCGGCATGGGGGGCGCGCCCGAGAGCATGGCGATGATGGGCATGAGCGTCGGGGTGGCCTACGCCGTCCTCGTCGGTTACGGTCTCGCGACCGTGATCGGCAAGAAGCTCGAATAAGATGTCCGAGCGGCGCGAGCTGGTGATCGGCAAGACGGTGCTCGGGCGGCCGATCGAGGCCGTGCACTTCACGCCCCCGGGCTACGCTAGGCCACGGCCGCCGGCCGTGCTGTTCGGCGCGATCCACGGCGACGAGCCGGTGACGCAGCTCATGCTCGAGCGGCTCGCCGACGAGCTCGTCGAGCGGCCGCCCGGCCGCGAGACCTGGATCATCCCATGCGTCAACGTCGACGGCATCGTCGCCGGCACGCGCAACAACGCCAACGACATCGACCTCAACCGCAACTTCGCCTCGAAGAGCTGGGGCACGGCGCGGCGGCCTGGCTACAACCCGGGCGCCACGGCCGAGGATCAGCCGGAGACGCAGGCGCTCGTCGCGTTGATCGACCGCGTGCAGGCGCAGCGGTTGATCGCCCTGCACGCGACCTACAGGATGATCAACTGGGACGGCACCGGCGAGGCGCTGGCGACGGAGATGGCCACGCGCTGCGGCTACCCCGTCGAGCACGACATGGGCTATCCGACGCCGGGCTCGTTCGGCACGAAGTACGGCGTCGAGCTCGGGCTCGAGGTGATCTGCGTCGAGTCGCCGTACCTGATGGTCGACGAGCGCGGCTGGACCGAGTGTCGATCGGCGCTGCGCTGGTGCGTCGACCTGCCCGACTGACGCCGCACGGCAGCCCACGAGCGCCGCGAAGACCCTTGTGCTGGATGTGACGTGTTGTCACACTCGCGCCGTGCGGACACCCTGGTGGGATGCCCTCGACCTTCGCGTGCTCCGGCACGTGCGAGGCGTGCTGCGCCGGCGCGGGCTCGAGCTGACGCTCGTCGAGCGGCGCCCCGCGGAGACCGCCGCGTTCGCGTCGCTCACGATCGAGGAGGACGGGCCCGGGCTCGCGGTGATCTCGTCGGCGCTCCCCGATCGCGAGCTCATCGAGATCATGCTGGCCGAGGCGGCGACCGACATCGCGGTCGTTCTCGAGGAACGTGACGGCCAGCGCGGCAGCGATCCGGCGCTCGGGCGCGCGCGCGGCCGCGGCGACGAGGCCCCCGGCCGGCGCACCAGCTACCACGGGATCTTCGGTTCGGCGGCGCCGATGCAAGACCTCTACGATCTGCTCGAGCGCGTCGCGCCGTCGGACTCGACCGTCCTGATCCAGGGCGAGAACGGCACCGGCAAGGAGCTCGTCGCGCGCGCGATCCACCAGGCATCGCCGCGCGTGGACCGCCGGTTCGTCGTCACGAACTGCTCGGCGTTCAATGACAACCTGCTCGACTCCGAGCTGTTCGGGCACAAGCGCGGCGCCTTCACGGGCGCGGTCTCGGACAAGCCCGGCCTGTTCGAGGTCGCGGACACCGGCACGTTCTTCCTCGACGAGATCGGCGACATGTCCCCGACGCTCCAGGTCAAGGTGCTGCGCGTGCTCCAGGAGGGGACGTTCAACCGGGTCGGCGACACCGAGGGCCGCAAGGTCGACGTCCGGATCATCGCCGCGACCAACCGCGATCTGCGCGCGATGGTGGCGCAGGGACAGTTCCGCGAGGATCTGTTCTACCGGATCCACGTGCTCGCGGTGCAGCTGCCCGCGCTGCGCGACCGCCGCGACGACATCACGTTGCTGATCGAGCACTTCCTCGCGCGCCACCGCCGCACGCGCCCGAAGCGGCTGGCGGCGGAGTGCGCGGCCCAGATGCTGCGCTATCCATGGCCCGGCAACGTGCGCGAGCTCGAGAACGAGATCGAGCGGCTCGTCGTGCTCTCGGGTGACGCGCAGATCATCACGCTCGAGCTGCTGTCGCCGCGGATCCGCCAGTGGTCGCCGCTCGAGGAGCCGGTCGCGCAGACCGATCCGGACTCGCTGCCCGCCGCGGTCGAGGCGCTCGAGCGCCGGATGATCGCCGCGGCGATGCAGCGCCACCACGGCAACAAGACGCGCGCCGCCGAGGAGCTCAAGGTCTCGCGACGCAACCTGATCCGGCTGGTGCAGAAGTACGAGCTCGAGAAGTAGCCGCGCTCGAGCATGCGAAATAGCGCCGCCGGGCCGCGCGTTCCCGCCCCTCTCCCGGCGACCGGAGGGGACGCCCTCCACTAACGCAACTTCGTGTCACGCAAGTGCGCGAGCTTGCTGGGACGCGCGAGGGACGCCCTCGAAGGGGAGCAGGGCGCCGCCGGGCCATGCGGGTTCGGCCGAGGCACGGGCCCCAAAGCGCACGGCCGCCGACAAGCTGCTGCGCGAGCACAGCGGGCAGGCCGTCGCGGTCCTCGAGAAGCAGGGCATCAAGAGCGTCGACATCCAGCCGCAAGCGGCGACGTTCCAGGAGGAGCTCGACACCCTCGTCGAGCACGAGCTGATCCCGGGCGCGAAGGTGCCGGAGCGGATCGAGCAGCACCTCTCGCGCGGCTTCGTCACGCGCACGACGATCGTCGTCCGGTCGGCGGACATCGGGCGTGTCGAGCAGGCGTCCCGCGAGGTCACGTCGCTGCTCGAGCAAGGCGTCTCGATCACGTCGGCCGCGCCGGCCTACTTCTACACGCGCCTGGGCGAGCTCGAGGTCGAGATGCTCGCCGCCGCCGGCAAGGACGCGCGCGGACAACATCCTGAAGTCGACCGGCGGCGCCGCGATCAAGCGCCTGCTCGACGCCAACATGGGCATCATCAACATCAACCCCGCGAACTCCACCGAGACCTCGCATGAGGGCAACAACGACCGCTCCTCGTTCGAGAAGGACATCCTCACCATCGTGCGCGCCGAGCTCGAGCTCGACTGACGCCTCACGATGGACTGCTCACGCCGCGACGTCGCCGAGCGCCTTGGCGAGGTCGAGGTGCTTCCAGGTGAAGCCGAGCTCGCGGAGGCGCGCCGGGACGACGCGCCGCCCGTGCAGGAGGTACTCGGACATCTCGCCGACCGCGGCCTTGAGCGCGAAGGCGGGGACCGGCATCCAGCTCGGACGGCCGAGCGCCTTGCCGAGCGCGCGCGCGAACGCGGCGCCGCGCACCGAGTCGGTGACCAGGTTGATCGGGCCGGTGTAGCCGTGATCGCTCGCGGCCGCGACGTACGCGCCGACGGCGTCGTCACGATGGATCCACGACAGCCACTGCCGGCCGTGACCGATCTTGCCGCCGACGAACAGCTTGAACGGCGCCGTCATCTTGCCGAGGGCGCCGCCCGGACCGAGCACGAGGCCGGTGCGCATGCACGCGACGCGCACCCCGTGCTGCTGGGCGACGAGCGCCTCGCGCTCCCACTCGACACACACGCGCGCGAGGAAGCTGTCCCCGGGGGGATCGGTCTCGGTGACCTGGTCGTCATCGAAGTCGATGTCGAGCGCGAACGGATAGTAGTCGGTGCCCGAGGCGGCGATCAGCGCGCGCGGCCGCTCGGCGGGAGGCAGCGCCGCGATCGCATCGACGATGGTGCGCGTGGACTCGACGCGACTGTCGCGGATCGCCTGCTTGTGGCGCGCGTCCCAGCGCTTGCCCGCGACCGACTCGCCCGCGAGGTGGATCACGGTCTCGACGCCGGCCAGCGCCGCCGTCCACGCGCCCGGGGTCTCGAGATCGGCCGTGATACCGGTGACGCCGCCGAGCTTCGCCTGCGCGCGGGCACCATCGCGCGAGAGCACCGTGACGGTGTCACCGCGTGCGAGCAGCGCGGGGACGAGCGCGCTGCCGACGAACCCGGTCGCGCCGGTGACCACGATCTTCATGAGGCTTGGATGCTTTCTGGTGGACCGCGTTACACGATCGCCGGTGCGCCGCGCCCCGGCGAGACCGGCGACGCGATCAGGTTCGCGACGAGCTGCTTGGCCGCGCGACAGGCCTCCGCGAGCGCCCGGCCGTGCGCGAGGTGCGCCGCGATCGCCGACGCCAGCGCACACCCGGTGCCGTGCACG
>JALZOI010000589.1 GCA_030857245.1 Myxococcota bacterium | reverse complement strand
CTCGTCACGAGAACTCCACGCCCGCTGTTGCAACGCGAACGAAGGCCGCGTAGTGATCACCCCGACCGCCACCGAGATTCAACAGTCGACGGGACATCGCCGCGGCAGTTCGAGCGGCAACGTGCGGCCAAGCCTCGGGATGCCGCTCGACCCTATCAACGGCCTGAAATCACACGCAGTCTGGTTCAGCTCGGTTACTCCAGCGAGCTCCGACAGACGGCGCACGATGACCGCTCGCAACCAGGACTGTAACCTGCTGGTTCATCACCAGAATTCCACCGCGCCCTCTCCGTCGACGAACGTCGACGGCCCCATTGAAGCGACGCGAGCCAAGCGCGACCTGGCTGTCCTGACCGCCTCTCCGTCGACGAACGTCGACGGCCCCATTGAAGCTCGGGCAAGTACTACCAGGTGCCCGGCCTCTCGATCTCTCCGTCGACGAACGTCGACGGCCCCATTGAAGCGAGTAGGCCGGGGGGCGGGGGGCGGCCGGTCGCGCCTCTCCGTCGACGAACGTCGACGGCCCCATTGAAGCCCGGTGACCCGGACAGCCACAGCCTGCGCCGCTGCATCTCTCCGTCGACGAACGTCGACGGCCCCATTGAAGCTCGCAATTTCATGTCTCGACTCCAGCGCGGATCTGCGACTCTCCGTCGACGAACGTCGACGGCCCCATTGAAGCCAGGTGACCCCGATCGCGTCTGGTACAGCAAGTTGCGCCTCTCCGTCGACGAACGTCGACGGCCCCATTGAAGCGCGAATGCGGAGACCTGCGGACCCACGGCGTCAATCCTCTCCGTCGACGAACGTCGACGGCCCCATTGAAGCCAGGGGCAGCCGTGACCGATCACGACGCAGCGGCATTGCTCTCCGTCGACGAACGTCGACGGCCCCATTGAAGCGACCTCGCAGGCAACCCCGGCGCTGGCGTCCTGGCTGCTCTCCGTCGACGAACGTCGACGGCCCCATTGAAGCTGGTGAACGTGATGCTTGGGGGGGATCGGTCCTCGCCTCTCCGTCGACGAACGTCGACGGCCCGCTCCGGAATTCGAGAGCGCGAGCCTCCCGTGAGATCTTCAGCCACGCGATGATCATCCGCGTGCCCGCACGCAGTGACCCGTGGCGTGGCCCCGAGACCCTGCCTACTTGTGTTTCGGCTTCGTCAGCGGGATCGCGTCGACCGTGAGGTCGGCGGCCGAGAACTCGACGTCGACGCTGTCGTGCCGGGGCCGCGCCTCCTGTGGCGTGGTCAGCTGATCATCGGTGTTGCCGCGGGCGTCGCCGCGCCCGTCGTTGCGGAGGTCGCCGCGGACCTCGCTGACGGCCGCGCCGAGCGCGCTCGCGGCGTTGACGCCGACCGCCTGCTTCATGACCTGGCCGAGCGCCTGCGCGAACTCGTCGGCGGTGGCGAACCGGTTGGCCGGATCGGCGGCGAGGCTGGTGTCGAGCACGGCGAGCAGCGCCGCGGGGACATCCGAGCGCTTCGCGGTGATCGGCGGGACCGTGCACGCGCGGATCTTCTTGAAGATCTCGACGTCGGTCTTGCCGTCGAACAGCCGCTCGCCGGTCAGCGTCTCCCACAGGATGTTGCCGACGCCGAACAGATCGGACTGCACGCTGTTCGGCTTGCCGTGCGCGACCTCGGGCGCGAGGTACGAGAGCTTGCCCTTGACGGTGCCCGGCGCGGTCAGGCTGGCGGCGCGGTCCCGCGCGCGGGCGAGGCCGAAGTCGGAGAGCTTGACGACCCCGTTGATCCCGAGCAGCACGTTGTGAGGCGAGATGTCGCGATGGATCACCGGGGCGGGCGTGCCGTCGGGTGCGATCCGCTCGTGCGCGGCGCCGAGGCCGCGCAGCGTGCCGATGCCGATCGCGGCGGCGAGGGGCCACGGCACGAACCGGCCGGTGCTGCGATAGAACTTGATCAGCGCGGCGAGGTCGATGCCCTCGACCCACTCCATCACCAGGTAGTACGAGCCGTGCTCGGAGCAGAAGTCGTGCACCTGGACGATGTTCGGGTGTGCGAGCTCGGAGCCGACGCGCGCCTCCTCGATGAACATGTCGATGTAGTTCTTGGCGGCGCGGTACTCGGGCTTGATGTGCTTGATGGCGACCGGGCGCTGGAAGCCGGCGGCGCCGCGCACCAGGGCCTTGTAGACCGTCGCCATCCCGCCCTCGCCGGCGATCTGGACGAGCTGATACTTCCCGTCAATGAGCTGGCCGCTGAGATCCACGGAGCCAGCTTACAACGACTCGGGTCAGGCCGGCTCGTCGGAGAGCGCCGCCCGGGCCGTCTCGAGCTCCGCCATCGACGTCTCCCACCGGGCATTGAGCTCGTCGAGCTTGTCGGAGGCGGCCTGGAAGTCGCTCAGCAGCTTGTTGCGCCGCGCAGCGTCATCGTAGACCGACGGATCGGAGAGCTCGGCGGACCGCGTCTTCTGCTCGGCCTCGAGGACGGACACCCGCTCCTCGAGCTGTGCGACGAGCTTCTCGAGCGGCCCGAGCTTGGCGCTGCGCTTCTGCCGGACCTCGGCTTCCTTGCGCTTGCGCACCTTCTCGTCGTCACGGCTGATCGCCGCCTTCACCGGCACGGAGCCGCGCGGATCGCGCTTGCCGCCGCCGGCCTTGTCCTCGACCGCGACGCCCTGGCGGCGCTCGGCCATCGAGTACAGGTACTCGTCGAGCGTGCCCGGGTAGGTCTCGACCCGCTGCTCCTCGACGTTCCAGATCCGGGTGGCGAGCGTGCGGATCAGGCTGCGGTTGTGGCTGACGAACACGAGCGTGCCGTCGAACGTCTGCAGCGAGGCCGCGAGGCTCTCCGACGAGGCGAGGTCGAGGTGGTTCGTCGGCTCGTCCATCAGCAGCAAGTTGCCGGGCTTCGCGAGCAGCCGGGCGAGCGCGACGCGCGCCTTCTCACCACCTGACAGCACCTTGACCGGCTTCTCGGTGTCGTCGCCCGAGAACATGAACGCGCCGAGGATCGATCGGATCCGCGCCGGCGGCGTGTCGGGCGCGTGGCGCTGCACGACCTCGTAGACCGTCGACGTGAGATCGAGCGTGTCGGCGTGGTGCTGCGCGTAGTAGCCGACCTCGACGCCGCTGCCGATCTTGATGGCGCCGCCGTCGTGCGGCAGCTCGCCGGCGAGCATGCGGAGCAGCGTGGTCTTGCCGGCGCCGTTGACGCCGATGATGCCGATCTTCTCGCCGCGGCGGACCGTCAGGTCGATGCCCGGGAACACGACGTGATCGCCGTAGGCCTTCTGCAGGCCCTCGACGCGGATCACGTCGGCGACCGTGCGCGAGGTCGGTGGGAACGAGAACCGCATGACGTTGCGCTTCCCGTAGGTCTCGACCGACTCCATCTTCTCGAGGAACTTCACGCGCGACTGCACGGCCTTGGCCTTGTTCGCCTGCGCGCGGAACCGGTTGATGAAGGTCGTGAGCCGCTCGCGCTCGCGGGCGAGGTTCTTCGCGCGGCCGGCGAGGATCGTCTCCTCCTCCTCGCGCTGCGAGAGGTACTTCTCGTAGTTGCCGGGGTAGCTGCGCAGGCCCTCGGGCTCGAGGCTGACGACGCGATCGATCTGCTCGTTGAGGAAGTCGCGATCGTGGCTGATCAGCACGAAGCAGCGGCTCCACTTCTTGAGGAAGTCCGAGAACCACGCGACCGACGGCATGTCGAGGTGGTTCGTCGGTTCGTCGAGCAGCAGCACGTCGGGGCGCTGGAACAGCAGGCCGGCCAGCACGCCGCGCATCTTCCAGCCGCCCGAGAGCTCGCCGATGTCGCGCTGCTCGTCGCCCGGCGCGAACCCGAGGCCCGCGAGGATCGCGAGCGCCTCGTGCTCGCCGAAGAACCGCTCGAAGTGATCGATGCGCTCGTGGAGCTCGCCGACCCGACCCGCGAGATCGAGCAGGAGCTCGTCGTCCGTCGTCGCCTGCTGCGAGGCGGCCTCGAGCTCGGCCTCGGCGGCCGCGAGCCGGCTGTCGAGCTCGACGCGGCCGGGCACGCTCGACAGGATCATGTCGATCAGCGAGCGGCCACCGGCGACCGAGATCTCCTGCGGCAGCCAGCCGACGCGGATCCCGTTCGCGCGGGTCACCTTGCCGTCGTCGATCTCCTGGTCACCCGCGATGATCTTGAGCAGCGTCGTCTTGCCGGAGCCGTTGGGCCCGATGAGGCCGACCTTGTCGTTCTGGCCGAGGCGCAGCGAGACCGCATCGAGGATCATGCGATCCGCGAAGAACAGCGTGACCTCGTCGAGAACGACCAAGCTCATGGGCGGGGTCGGTTCTTAGCACGGGTGTGCCGACGCGCGTCAGGTCCGGCGCCGCCGGCGGTCGCTGCGAGCGACCATCGCGCTCGGCAGCGAGCCCTCGGCCTCGAGACGCCGGATCTCGTCCCCGAGGGGGCGCAGCATGGCCATCCCGGTGGGATCGTCGCGGTAGCGGTCGACCAGCTCGCCGTAGAGCTCGCGGACGGCGTCGCCATCGGGCGGGTTGGCGATCACCGAGCGCACGACCGCGACCCGCCAGCGCAGCGCGAGCTCACCTCCGAGGTCGATGGCGAGGGCATCGCCTTCCGCCCGGGCGGCCTCGATGAGGGCGGGATCTGCCTCGCAGCCCTCCACGATCGCCGTCAGTCTCGCCGTGGCCTCCCGACTCATCGCGGCCCAGCGTAGCACGGGGTCCCGTGCCGCGCGGCGATCGCTGGACGGGCGGTCGTCGTCCGCACGACGCGATCTCGATCATCAGTCGAGATCGCGCGCGACGCCGAGCCCGAGCACGACGGTCGTGCGCTCGTCACCGCCGAGCGGGACGCCGGCCGCGATCACCCCTCGCCACGCCCCACCGCGGGGGCGGAGCTGCACGCCGGCGCGGGCGAGCAGCGGCCCGAAGCCGCTCTCCCAGCCGGCCTCCGCCTCGACGCCGCCGTGCAGGCT
>JALZOI010000588.1 GCA_030857245.1 Myxococcota bacterium | reverse complement strand
CTCGCGACGCGCGCGCGCCGCGAGCTCGGCACGGCCGGCGCGGTCCGCGTCTTCGATTACCAGTGCCGCTCCGCGCACGGCGATCCACCGCAGGACGAGCGGTTCGGGCGGCCCGCGATCTCGATCGTGCGCTCGGGCGTGTTCGGCTACCGCGACGGCGCGCGCACGCAGCTCCTCACCGCCGGGTTCCTGCTGCTCGGCGAACCGGGGACGTCGTACGAGGTCTCCCACGAGCACGGCGGCGGTGACCGCTGCACGGTGTTCCACTTCGACGAGGCGGCGTTCGACGAGCTCGCGGGTGGTCGGGCACGGCGGTCGGGTCGCCGCTACTTCGCGCGCTCGGTGCTCCCGCCGGTGCCGCGGGTCGATGCGATCCGGCAGCTGGTGGAGCAGCGGCTCGCCGAGCACGCACCGGCGCTCGCCGTCGAGGAGCTCGCCTTCGCGCTCGCGGCATCCGTGCTCGAGGATCCCGGTGCCGCGCCGCGCCGCCCGCCGAGCCCGCAGCCTGACAGCCGGCGTGCGCGTGATCAGGTGTACGACGCGCTCGCGCTGCTCCAGCAGGCGTCGACCGAGGAGCTCCACCTGGATGATCTCGCGGGCGCGGTCGGGCTCAGCCCGTATCACTTCCTGCGGCTGTTCAAGCGCGAGCTCGGCGTCACGCCCTATCGCTTCCTCGTGCAGGCGCGCGTGCGCCACGCCGTCGAGCTGCTCCGCACGACCGACCGACCGGTGACCGACATCGCGTTCGACGTCGGCTTTGGGGATCTGTCGAACTTCATCAATGCGTTCCGCCGCGAGATCGGCGTGTCGCCCGGGCACTTCCGCAAGCACGGGCTCGCCGCGGCGCGGACGGGCACGACACGGTCAGCCGTCGCGCCATAGCGGCGGACGGCCGTGCGTCGCGACGAGCCCGCCGGGAACCTCGCTAGCGCGGTGAACGACTCCAGACCGCGAGCCGCGCCGGCGAGCGCAGGATCACTCCCAGGCGTCGGTGAGGACCGTCGCGAACACGCCATTGTTCGCCTTCGGGATCTCGATCGCGACCCAGAACGCGCCGACCTTGCGCAGCTGCGACGCACTCGCGCCGGTCCACGCCCACGCCTTGCCGCTCCGCTTCGCGGGATACGTGCCCCGCAACGTCGCGAAGTGGGCCGCGAGATCGGCGGGCAGCTTGGCCGCCTTCGCCGTGCCTTTGAAGACGAGCGTCGTCGCGGCGACGGCCTCGGCGACCGACCGCCGCTCGGCATCGCTCGTTGGCTTGACGTCCGTCAGCTTCACCTTGCCGTCCTTGCTGATCGCGAGCGCGACGAACGTGACCTTGGTCGTCAGCGCGTCGGCGGCGCTCTTGCCCTGCTCCAGCTCGATCGTCATGCCGACGAGCACCTTCCCCCGGGGCAACGCCCCCGCCGTGCCGGTCTCGTACGCCGCGGCGGTGCACCACGGCCGCCACACCGAGGCCTTGTCCTCGCACTTCGCCGCTGTCCGCAGCTCGCCGAGCGCGACCGCGACCGGGTCCGCGGGACGGTCTGCGAAGGCCAGCGATCCGGACGTCAGGCACGCGAGCGTCACCACCATCGAGAGGTTGGGCATCGGCGCATCCTACGCCGGGCGGGGTGTACGCCAGCCCGAAGGGCGCGGTGACGTCGGCGCCTCGGGTTATGCTGGGGAGGTGTGGTCTCGCATCGCGCCTGGTGCGCTCGTCGCGGTCGCGGCGTGCGGCCGGATCGGCTTCGAGGCTCGGACCGTCGACGGCGATGGCAGCGTGATCGGCGACGGCACCACCGGCACCGGCGATGGCACCGGCGGCAACACGGACGGCCCCCCGAGCACCGATGCCAACTTCATGTTCGTGACATCGACGCAGCAAGCACCCGCCGCGTTCGGCGGGCTCGCGGGCGGCGATGCCGTGTGTCAGGCGCGGGCCAGCGCGGCCGGGTTGCCGGGGACCTACGTGGCGTACCTGTCGACGTCGACGGTCAACGCGCGTGACCGCATCGCGTCGGCGCGGGGCTGGATCCGCACCGACGGCAACGCCTTCGCCGACGATGTCGCCTCGCTGTTCAGTGGCGTGGTGTTCTATCCACCCGCCGTCGACGAGAACGGTGTGCTGATCGGCGCGACGGCCGTCGTCGCGACCGGCAGCAACGCGAGTGGAAATCTCGGCGACGCCAACTGCGGGAACTGGACGGTCGCGTCGGGGACCCGCGTCGGCCGGCCGTACTCGGGCGCGACGACGTGGACGAACTTCATCGTCAGCGGTTGTGCCGCGAGCCACCTCTACTGCTTCGGCACCGATCGCACCACGCCCGTCGCGCCACCGGCACCGGCGGGTCGGCGAGCCTTCGTGGCACCCGGGTTCACGCCGGCTGGTGGACTCGCCGGAGCCGATGCGCACTGCGCGAGTGCGGCGAGCGCGGCAGGCCAGTCCGGAACGTTCCGCGCGCTGCTCGCGACCGCCGCGGCGACGGCGGCATCGCGGTTCACGGTCGGCGCGTGGTACCGCCTCGACGGCGTTCGCTTCACGCAGAACCTCGTCGCCCTCGATGCGCCGTTGCGGGTCACCGCGGCTCGCAGCTACGTCACGACCAGTGTGTGGACGGGCGCCGCCGATCCGTTCACCGTCGGCACCTCGGCCACGACGTGCGGCACCTGGACCGCGACCGGGGGGAACGGGATCACCGGCGAGAGCTCGTACGCCGCGGCGACGAGCTTCGAGAGCGGCAACCAGCAGGCCTGCAGCTTGGCGCTCGCGCTCTACTGCCTCGAGCCGTAGCGATCGATCGCGAGCCGCGCGGCGCCACCGCTCCAGGTGGATCCGAGTGCCGGGCGGGTCCCGCGCGTGACCAACCGCCGTGACCTCGTCGCCGATCCGACGGCCGTCTCGCCCGCTCGTCCCGCCGCCGCGTAACGCCTCGTACATCGCCTGCGGATGGAGTGCGGCCGCCGGCAGATGGATTCCGCCAACGCCGTGACGACGCTTGCGAGGATCCGACGCGACGGCAGGATGCGCCGCATGAACCATCGCCTTCCGTTCGTCGCACCCGCGCTCGTGCTCCTGAGCGCTTGCACCGGGTTGTTCCAGGCCTCGACATCGCTGTCGTCGTCGTCGTCGTCGTCGTCGTCGTCGCCGTCGTCGTCGTCGTCGTCGTCGTCGCCGTCGTCGCCGTCGTCGGTGTCGTCGCCGCCGAGCACCGCGAGCGCGAGCTCGACCCCGAGCACGCGGGCGGAGGCCGAGCCCGCGGCCCCGAAGCGAGAGAGCCTCGCGCTCGTGGCGAGCAAGCACGCGAAGGCGGCGCCCACGACGGTGTTCCGGGGCAAGGACACGATCTATGTCGCGGCGACGCTGCCGTCATCGATCGGCGAGCTGCTCGCCGCCGAGGGGTCGTGCCGCAAGGACGCGAAGATCTGGGTCTGGTACCACGCGAAGGTGAACGGCGCGGTGCCGCACGACGACGCGCGGAAGAGCGGCTTCCACACCGATCTGCTCGACGCGACCGAGGCGCGGACGAAGTCGATCGGTGGCTGGCTGATCCCGAAGCAGCGGGAGACTGGACCGAAGGTCGGCTACTCCTTCGCGCAGGACATCGCCCCGATGCTCGTCGTGGGCGACAACCAGCTCGAGCTGTGGGTCGTCGCGACGTGCCCGCCCGCGGACGTCCTCGGGGACGAGCTCCGCGTCGAGCTCGCACGCACCGAGCTGACGATCAAGCGCTGAGCTCGGTTGGCCACGACGCCGCGGCGGCGTCACACTTCGAGGATGTTCGTGTGGTCCCCCGAGCTCGACGCCCTGGTGCCGCCGCGTCGTGGACAGGGAGCTGATGTCGTGACGCGGCAGATGGGTCGGGTCCGGCTGTTCCGATCGGCGCTGAAGGCGCGCGCCGTCGGCTACGAGCCGCGCGACTCGCTCGTGCGGCTGATGCGGACCGGCGATGGAGCGCTCGCCGACGAGGCCGATGCCTTCCTGCTCGCCTGCAGCGCACCGCGGCGCGGCACCGGCGTCGGGAAGATCAGCGGGCTGTCGGAAGTCGAGGCCGCGAAGGTCGCGTGCGCGGGCGTCGACCGCTGGGTCCAGCTCCGCGGCATCGCACGCGCGGTCGAGATCTTCTCGTTGCTCGGTGCGTGGCTGCCGGTACCGCTGTTCCCTGACGACCAGCCGCGCGTGCTCGCGGCGCTCCGGCTGCGGCAGTGGCTCGCACACGCCGACGCCGACGCCGACGCCGATGCGGTGGCGTTCGTGACGACGTGGGATGGGCTGCCGCACGGGATGCTCGGCTGGCGCACCTCGACCGGGTACGACGCCGGCCGGGAGGCGATCGCGTACCTGTTCCCCGATCACCCACCGTTCTTCGCGCGCGCCGCCGACGAGCTGCGCGCCCATGGTGCGCGGAGCTCGCTGCTGCTGGGAGCCGTCGCGTCGGTGGACGATCACGACCGGGTCGCCGACCTCGTCGGGGATGCGGATCTCGACCGCAACGCCCTCGTCATCGCGCGCGAGCTCCGCGACGCGGGGCAGGCACGCTTGATCACCCATGCCCACCGGGCGGCCCGGGGGCTGCCACGGTCGTTCCAGACGGTGCCCGGCATCGTCCACGCGTTGAGCGCCCACGTGAGCCCCGAAGCCGCACGCGCCCTCGCGCTGTTCGTCGAGCATCGTGCGGCGCATCCGGTGCTTCGCAGGTACTTCGAAGCTCACCCCGCGCTGGAGCAGGCGGCCGCGGACCTGCTCGACATCCGAGATCGCCGGTCGGGTGCGCGCGTGTGGCGGCGCGGGATGGCACCGCTTACACACGCCTGACAGCGACGCGGCGCGTGCGTGGTCATGCTGCGGCGATGCCGCTCGCCACTCTCGCGCCCGTCGGTTCGCTGCACGTCGCGTTCGCGTCCACCGCCGCTCTCGCGATCGTGGTTCTCGCCGCACCGCGCCCGCTCGCGCCGCCGGTGCGCGGGC
>JALZOI010000587.1 GCA_030857245.1 Myxococcota bacterium | reverse complement strand
GTGCCGCGCGGCACGCCGGTGACGTTCCGCTTCCACCGCACCTTCGAGCGGACGTGCGCCACCGAGATCGTGCTCGAGCACGAGGGCAAGAAGGTCGTGAAGGAGCTCCCGCTCGACAAGCCGGTGGAGCTCACGCTGACGTTCAAGCAGCCCGGTCCCGTGCGCTACGCGTGCGGGATGGACATGATCCGCGGCACGATCACCGTGCAGTGACGGGCGCATCGGGTAGCCTCGCGCGACCCATGGGCCAGCTCGACCAACCAACGTTCGAACGCGTCGTCAACGCGGGATGCCCGGCCTGCGGTCATCCCACGGTCGAGATCCGCAGCTTCATCGACCGCACCGTCGTGGTCATGGCCGCCGAGCCGAATGATGGCGGCAAGTGGGTGCACGACGGCGAGAAGTTCGTCGACGGTACCTATCGCGTCACGTGCGCGAGCTGCGCGCACGTGGTCTTCGAGCACGCCGACTGTCCGCGCTGTCACGCGCCCGACGGGCTGGCGCGCGCGCTCGGCGCATCGACCCGGCTCGTCGTGCCGAAGCGGTGCACCAAGTGCAGCGAGCTCGAGCTGCTCGCGCTGTCGTTCGTCCCGGCGAGCGCGCGCTATGGGGGCGGCGAGGCGCCCAAGCCGAAGCCGCTCGTCGATTTCGGCGAGCCGGGGTATCACGTGGTCGCGTATGCCTGTGACTCGTGCGAGAACGCCGTGGTCGCCGAGGGCTGCCCGCTGTGCGCGGCGGCCGGCCCGCAGCGGCCCCGGCCGTGACCCCGATCGCGAGGAGCTGCGATGAGCAAGCGACCTGATCACGAGCCGGCCGGCGTGGAGCCTGCGGCGACCACCGTCGAGCTCGTCATCGAGGGCCGGCCCCGCGGCGTCGGGTCGATCACCGTGGCGCGGTTGCTGCCGTTCGCGAAGCGCCGGATGATCGGACCCTTCATCTACCTCGATCACATGGGCCCCGTCGAGCTCGCCGCCGACGTCGGCTTCGACGTCCCACCGCATCCGCACATCGGCCTGTCGACGGTGACCTACTTCCTCGCGGGCGAGAACGTCCATCGCGACAGCCTCGGCACCGTCCAGGTCAATCGGCCCGGCGACCTCAACCTGATGACGGCGGGGCGCGGCGTCGTGCACTCCGAACGCGCGGATCCGGCGTGGCGTGCGAGGGGTGGCGTCATGCACGGGATCCAGATGTGGGTCGCGTTGCCGACGGCGCACGAGGATGACGCCCCGAGCTTCGAGCACCACCCGCAGGCGACGCTGCCCGCGGTCACGCCGGCGGACGGCGTGCGCGGCCGCGTGCTGATGGGCCGCGCGTACGGCGCGACCTCACCGATCCGACACCCGAGCGAGCCGCTGTTGATCGATCTGGAGCTCGAGGTTGGCGCGACGGTCGAGCTGCCGGCCGACGCCGAGCGTGGCGTCCTCGTGATCGAGGGCGAGATCTGCATCTCGGATCAGGTGCTCGGCGCCGATCACCTCGCCGTGCTGCTCGCCGGTGCGCCCGCCGAGATCAGCGCGACGGCACGCAGCCGGGTACTCGTCGTCGGCGGAGCGACGCTCGGCGACCGGCTGATCGACTGGAACTTCGTCGCGTCGACGAGGGACCGGATCGACCGAGCGCGCGCGGAGTGGAAGGCGCAGGCGCCCCGGTTCCCGAAGGTCCCGGGTGACGACGGTGAGGTCGTGCCGTACCCGGAGCGCCACCACGACGCGCGGCTAACTTAGCGAGAGCCTCCGCCGGTCGACGTGTCGCTCGGGGGCGTCGTCGGGGTCGGCGAAGGCGAAGGCAGCGGACGCGTGCGATCGGTGCCAGTGCCAGTGCCGGTGCCAGTGCCGGTGCCAGTGGGATCCGTATCGGTGCCGGTGGTGCCGCCGGTGCCGGTGCCGGTTCCGGTGGTGCCGCCGGTGCCGGTGGTTCCGCCGGTGCCGCCGGTGCCCGACGTCCCGCCGACACCGGACGGATCCGTGCCGGTGCCCGAGGTATCCGTGCCCATGCCGGTGCCCGAGGTATCGGTGCCGGTCGTGCCGGTGCTGGTGCCCGACTCGTCATAGTTGACGTTCGGGTCTGGTGTCGCTCGCGCCGTCTGCGCGGGCTGCTGGCTTCCGCTCATCGTGCTGCGGTCATCACGCGACCCGCAGCCGAGCGCGGCCGCAATGACGAGTCCGAAGAAGATGGAGTGCTTGTACATGTGGATTCTCCTTCCGCCATCCCACAGCAACATCCGTGCACGCCGGTCTTGATCGAAAGCAGATCCGCATCTGCAGGAGTTCGGCGACGCCATGTGCGCCTGCGCGACGTCATGGTCGATCGCGGAGAGTGCGTGGGAGCCTCGGCGCTCGACCGACATGCGCGAGGGGCGATGGCGAAGCAAACCGTCGACGACCTGCATCGCGCAGCGCGGCCGGGCAACGTGCACTCGGTGCGGTGGCCATCAAGAGCTCGAGCGAGGTATCGCCCGGAGGCCCGGGCACGTTCCCACGCGGCCGCGGTGATCTCCTGGGCGGCGATGCGCACGGGCAACCAGACCCGAGCAGAAGATCACGCATCGAGGACGCCGATGCCGAACCTCGATCTCGCGCCGGCGCAGCCGCTCGCGCCGAAGAAGTCGTAGCGTCGGCTACCAGCCCCCGCGCGACGCGCGTGGAGGACCTCGTGCTGCGCCACGGCGCGCGCCGCACAGTCGAGCTGGAACGCAGCGCACGTAACGACGAGCGCGCCCTCCGCGGTCCAGTCCCCGCACGGCACGTGGGTTGCTCGAGGTCTGGCTGGACGTTGGAGGCGTGTCCCCATGCTGCCACCCACCCGGACGTTTCGAGATCGCCGACACGCGGGCGCCGCGATCGGCCGTGCGTTGTTCCCGTACGTGAGTCACCCCGAGGTCATCGTGCTCGGGTTGCCGCGGGGCGGCGTTCCGGTCGCCTTCGAGATCGCGGCGCGGCTCGATGTCGCCCTCGACGTGCTGGTCGTTCGCAAGCTCGGCGTGCCCGGGCACGCGAGGGTCGCGATGGGCGCGATCGCCTCGGGCGGCATCCGCGTGTTCGACGCCGAGATCGTGGAAGCGGCGGGCGTGTCCTCGCGTGCCTTCGAGGAGGTGATCGACCGCGAGACCGTCGAGCTCGAGCGCCTCGAGCAGGTGTGGCGCGGCGCGCGGCCGCCGGCCGAGGTCCATGGCCGCACGGTGATCCTCGTGGACGACGGGGTCGCCACCGGCGCGACGATGCTCGCGGCGATCAGCGCGCTGCGGACGCGCAAGCCCGCGAAGATCGTCGTCGCCATCCCGGTGGGGGCGCCGACGGTGTGCCGCGCGCTGCGCGCCCACGTCGACGAGCTGGTCTGCCTCGTGACCCCTGAACCGCTACCGGCGATCTCGCTCTGGTACGAGGACTTCTACCAGGTCGGCGACCCCGAGGTCCGCGAGTTGCTCGATCAGGCCGCGCGGACCCATCCGCCGGGCTCGGGCTCCGGGGATGTCCGCGAGCCGGGGCCGTACCACCACCACCCGACTCGCACGGCCTGACTCGCACGGCCTGACTCGCACGGCCTGACTCGCACGGCGTGACTCGCACGGCCTGACTCGCACGGCCTGACGGGATGGCCTGACGCGGATGGCCTGACGCCGAGCCGGCCTACTGCAGGACGTCCCGCACGTCCACGCGATGGCCATGCGCGCGCGTCTTGCCCTCCTCGAGCAGCGCCTTCATGCGGATCAGGTCGTCGTCGATCCGCGCCTTGGGATCCCAGCCGAGGGCGTGTGCGATCGCGTGGCCGATCACGCCACCCGGTGGGCGATACGTCATCGCCACGTGGATCCGCGTCGCATCGCCGTCGCGCACGAACCGCACGGTGCCGGCGTGCTCGAGCCGCTGGTGCGGGAGCGTGCGCCACGCGACCTCGCGCTGGTGCTCGATGCGAGTGACCTGCGTCTCGAATTCGATCGGGACCCCGGCTGGTCCGTCGACGCGCCACCGCGATCGCATGGGATCCTGCACGTCCCGCGTGACCGCGTGCACGTGCCGCATGAACAGCGGGAAGTTCTCGAAGTGGCTCCACAGCTCGAACACGCGCTCGATCGGCGCGTGCACGGTGATCGTCTTCTTGACCTCGATGCCCTCGCGGCCGGTCGCGTAGCTCACGATGCGGGCGACCGGCAGGTTGACGGCGCCGCGCGTGGCCATGACGCCTCCGGCGATCGCGCTCGCGGTCCCGAGCACGCCGCGCCGGATCCCGAAGCCCCACAGCGCGAGCACGGCGCCACCGACCATCGCCGCGACCTGCGAGGTCGGGGTCCAGTGCTCGAGCCGGCGCATCGGCGCCGCCGTCAGGCTCGGCAGGTCGGGGACCGCGTGGCGATCCAGCACGTCGACCACGAGGCGCACGCCGCCGATGCGCCCCACCCGACGCACCAAGGTCTCCGCCGTCTGCTCGAGAACGGGCCCACGCAGCGTCACCGCGCCGAGCTCCGCGGTGACCTCGATCGCGGAGGCGTGAGGCACGGCGCGGCCGAGCTCGGATCGCACCCGCGCCTCGAGTGCGGCGTCCTCGATCACGGCCTCGCCCGGCGCGGGCCGGACCCGGCGGAGCAGGCCGCGGGCGCGGTGGGTGGCGTCCCGCGCGGCCTTGTCGAACAGCCGGCGCTCCTTGCGCAGCAGGTGGGTGACGAGGTCGCCGATCCGAGATCTTCGCCGTCGGCCGCGCCGGGGATCGTAGAGATACATCAGCGCTGCACCGACGAGCATCCCGCGGGAAAACGACGTGATCGAGCTGGCCATGGAGCCTCCATGGGCTGATCGCATCCAAGCCGTGGGCCTGACCCGGTGGGCTCCTGCGTCGTCGACGACCGCGAGCCTGCCAGCACGCGCCGGACGACAGCGGAGCACGCAGCTCGGGGCGTGACGGCCGCGCGGAAGCGCACGTGAGCCGTGATCGCTCGCGAGCTCGTGAGCTGCGGTGCGAGC
>JALZOI010000586.1 GCA_030857245.1 Myxococcota bacterium | reverse complement strand
TACGCCGGTCTGGATGCTCCCCGCACAGCCGGATGGCTCGCTCCGCAAATTCGCGCGTGTACTGCTTCGGTCCCTGGCCCATAGATGCTCCTCGTGGAGTCCACGGATTCGGGACCAGGCTAGAAGGTTGAAGGACCAGGGGCGCACCCACCGACGTTTCTTCTCTTCGGATCCTTGGCGTCCATTGGCGGCCCTGGCGGCCAATCTCCGGGGGCTCAGGCGCGCCGACGGCGGCGGACCAGCATGCCGAGCGTCAGCAGCGAGAGAGCCAGCGCACCCTCGGGGCCGCCGCCGACCGAGCAGCAACCGCCGCTGTCGTCGCCCTCGTCCACGCAGTTCGCCGAGCAGCCGTCGCCGTCCGTGCGGTTGCCGTCATCGCAGGTCTCGCCTTCGTCTACCGACGTGTTGCCGCACGTCAAGGCCGGACCGGTGAGCGCGACGACGCAGAGATCATCCATCGTCCAGCCGCCGAGCTCGAGGCCCTCGTCGCTCTGGAGCTCGAACCGCAGCTTCATCTTGCCGGACGAAGCCTGGGCCGAGAGATCGATGTCCTGGAACCGCCACTCCCTGTCGGTGTGGCTGACGCCCGCGGCTTCCTCGCTCTGGCTCGCGTAGTTCTTCCAGACCTCGATGCCGTTCGCGAGGATCTTCGAGCGATCGAAGAAGCCGTCCTCGACGCCGAGCCAGCGGTAGTACTGCAGCCGCACCTTGGTGTGACCCGCGAGATCGATCTCGGGGGTCTCGGCGAACGCCGCGGTGCTCGCGTGGTAGATGCCGTCCTCGGAGAGATCGATCCCGAACACGCGGGTCCCGCCGTGCGCACTCTTGGGGTCGCCGCCGAGGCCGAGTGGCACGCCGGCTTCCCACTCCGCGCGGGTACTCGGCGAGGCACCGTGGTTCCAGCCCTCGGCGCCCGCCTCGAAGTCGGTGCACCACAGTGGCGTGACCGCGCCGACGTACATCTCGTAGAACGGGTCGGCCGCGTTGTTCGGATAGCTGACGGCGGTGCCGTCGGTCAGCGTGATCGTGACCTTGTACTGGATCGCGCTGCCGTCGGGCTGCGCCGGGATCGACCCGCTGAACGTGTTGCCGGCGGCCACGAGATCGACCTTGCCGCCGGTCGCGCCGCGGAGCTTCCAGTCCAGGACCGCGGTCGCGATCGCCGGGCCCGGGCACGCCACATTCGTCGACGGCGTCGTGGTCACCGACACCGCGTAGCCCTCGCGCACGGGCGCGCGGACCCCGAGCGTGATCGACGGGTCGGCGAGGCCGTGCGCGCCGAACGCGAGGTTGATCTCGCACTGGTTCGGCGTGCCGTTCGCGATGTCGCCATCGTCATCGTCGGCGACGAGCGCCTCGAGGTACGCCGACGGGATGTCCGACGCGCGCTGCAGGATGCCGTAGTAGATGTCGAGGGACTTCTCGAAGCCGGCCGCCTGGCCGAGCTTGGTCTCGAGCGCCTTGCCGAGATCCCACAGCGTGCCGCCGATGATCTCGCCGTCGTTGTGGACCTGCCCGGTGGCGTCGTCGGGCCAGCGCTTCTCGGTGCCGACCGGATCGAGGTCGCGGAGCGGCGAGTTCCCGAAGAAGAAGCCGCGCCCCATGCCGTGGTCGCGGGTGATCAGCGAGGCGAGCACGTCCGAGACGCCCTCGGAGAGCGCGCCGTCGAACTGCCCGACGCCCTCGATGATCGAGTTGGCGTGCAGCGAGTGCCCGAACTCGTGATAGACGACGTCCGCCAGCCGCCCGGTGTTCTCGCACTGCGAGCCCTTGCGGAAGAAGTGGATGTCATCGCCGGTCGAGTAGGCGTTGCAGGTCTGCGCCTCGTTGACGAAGACGTCGAGCGGGCGATCGAGCCACGCGAGGTTCGGGTTGAGCCGCGTCTTCGCGAACTGCTTCGCGATGTTCGCGTGGACGAACGCGGTGAGCTGCGCGTCGGCGACCTCGTCGGCGGCGCGACTCCACGTCACCGTGCCGTCCGGCGCGAGCGACTGCGTCTCGCCCGCGCGGGCGCCGGCCTGGTTCGTGATCGTCACGAGCGGACCGACGAGCGCGAAGCTGACGCTGGCCGACGCGGCGCCGGCCCAGGTGATCGTGCCGTCGGCGGTCGACGTGGTCGCGGCGCCGTCGACCGTGTGGGTCGCGAACGCCGCCGCCTTGCTGCCGCGGGTGCCCGCGGGGTGGCGATCGGGGACGTCGAACAGCACGCGGCCGCTCGCGTAGTGGATCGTGCTCTTGCGCGCGATCGGCCGCGCGTCCGCGGCGTCGACCCAGACGTCCCAGCGGCCGGGGCCGGCGGTCGCCTGGACGGAGACTTCCTCGGCGACGCGGTAATCGATCTCGGGACGCGCGCCGACCCGCGGGCGCACGACCGGGATGATCACGCGCTCGCTCGCAGCGAACGACGAGGCGAGCGTGGCGCGCACGACGTGGCCGTCGGCGGCGAGCCACGCGGCGGCGCGGCTGGCGATGACGGTCGACGCGAGGCGGTGCGTCGGCGCGGCGACCGTGACCGCGGGGAGCGCAGTCGAGCTCACGAGCACGAGGCGGTCGCGCTTGAACGACAGGCCGATGGCGCCGCCGAGCACGCGGATGCCGCCAGCGCGCTGGACGAAGCCGAGGCTGCGGACGTCACCCTTGCGCGACAGCTCGTTCGAGACGAGCTCGAAGTCGCTGATCGCGGAGCCGGGGGCGAGCACGGCGAGGTGGGACGCGAGGAACTGGCGCGCCGCGCTCTCGGCGATCGCCGCGTCGGTGTTCGCGCCGGGCGTCGCGGGGCCGCTGCCCCACAGCCGCAGCGGCACGTCGGTGTCGTGGTCCCACATCGCGGACCAGCCCGCGAGGCCCACCTGCGCGAGCTGCGGACCCCCGGCCCAGGTCACCGTGCGATGCACGCGGGGGCCGCGCTCGGCCGAGACGATCGGAGCCTCGGCACCCTTCGGGCGGACGAAACCAGCGCTGGTCTGAATGAAGCCGGCCGTGACGATGGCCGCGAGTCCGAGGGTGCGCAAACGCATGTGACTTCCTCCCTTTGCGTGGGCGCATCACACACCCCACGCGTGGTGAGGCCAATGCCACGGCCATGACAACCAACGACCGCGGCGAGACCTGCGCGTGACGGCATCCCGAGGCGCGGGGGTCTCACCAGAAGAGCAGACACGGGCCGCCAGGCGCGCCGAGGCCGCCAGGCGCGCCGAGGAAGGATCCAGGAGGGAGCTTCCCCTCCTGCATTTGATGCTCGGCCGCCTCGGCGGCCTCGGCGGCCTTGGCGACTCGGCCCTGCCACGTCAGCGCCGGTCAGCGCCGGAGTTTGTGACGCGCGACGTCGAGATCGTCGCGGATCTGGACGAGCAGGGCCTCGGTCGAATCGAACTTGCGCTCCTCGCGGATCCACGCGGCGAACGTGGTGCGCACGCGCTGATCGTAGAGATCGCCGTCCCAGTCGAGCACGTGGACCTCGAGGACGAGGCCGCCGCCTTCGACGAACGTCGGGTTGCGGCCCAGGCTGGCAACCGCGGGCAACGCCGGACCACCGGGCGCCGCGAGCGTCACCGCGTAGATGCCGGGTGCGATCGGGAGCTCGACCTCGGGCGCGATGTTCGCGGTCGGCACGCCGATCGTGCGGCCGCGCTTCGCACCATGGATGACGATGCCGTCGACGTCCCACGGACGCCCGAGCAGCCGCGCCGCCGCCTCGACGTCACCCGCTTGGAGGTAGCCGCGGATCTTCGTCGACGACGCGACCTCGCCGTCGATCTCGACGGCCGAGACGATATCGACCTCGACGCCGGCGCGGATGCCGTGGTCGCGCAGCGCGGTGGTCGTGCCGGTCCGTCCGCGTCCGTACGTGAAGTCGTAGCCGACGACGATCGCGCGCGCGCGGAGCGCGTGGAGCAGGACGTCATCGACGAACGCGTGCGGTGCGAGCCCGGCGAGCTCGCGCGTGAACGGCTCGACGACGACGGCATCGACGCCGGCCTCCTCGAGCAGCTCGAGCCGGCGCGCCAGCGAGCACACCATCGGCGGCCCACCCCGCGAGCCGAGCACCGCCGACGGATGCGGATCGAACGTCAGCGCGACGACGCGCGCATCGTGCGCGACTGCGAGCTCGCGCGCCCGGGTGACGAGCGCGCGATGACCGAGGTGCACGCCATCGAAGTTGCCGATCGCCACGGCGGATCCCGCCCAGGTGGGCGTGTTGCGACGGCCGCGGACGACCTCCATCCCGCGACGTTAGCGCGAAGGGCGTGTGATCGCGACGCGCGGGCCGTGCTCGATCGTGGTCCACGCGGGGGGCACCAGCAGGATGAGCGCGGCGGTGGCGCCCGCGACGGCCTGGAGCGGCGCCAACCGGATGGACGCGGCGAACCGGCCCACCGCGAGCCCCGCGCACAAGGCGGCGAGCCCGAGCGTCGCCGCGCCGATCGTGCCGCGGCGCAGGTCGACGAGCAGCGCGCCGGCCAGGCACGTGAGGATCGCGAGCTCGACGAGGCGGAACCGGAGCAGCAGCGCGATCCCGGCGATCGCGGCGACTGCGGTGAGCGGACCGAGCGCGTCACCGAGCGCGGGCGCGAGGAGCTCCGACGGCATCGACTGCGGCGCGCCGCCGTACCAGTGCCGCGCGAGATCGGCGAGCACGCCGTCACGCGCGGTCCCGGTGATCACGGCGAGCAGGACGGCGAGGCCACCGAGCACCGGCACCGCGATCGCCCAGCGCGGGCGCTGCCACGGCGCGGTCACGAGCCGCGTCCCGGCGATCGGCAGCAGCACGATCGCACCGGGCTCGAGCAGCGCCGCGATCGTCGCCGGCAGCATCGCGACGAGTGGCGAGCTCGTGGTGCGCGAGAGCTCGACGAACGTCCAGCACGCGGCCGCGAGCGCGATGCAGGTCGATGGCTGCAGCGCGCCGTGCTCGCCGAGCGAGGCGATCGCGAGCAGCGGCGCGAGCACCGCCCCACTC
>JALZOI010000585.1 GCA_030857245.1 Myxococcota bacterium | reverse complement strand
CAACCTCGTGATCAACATGCTCGGCGTCGCGCTCGAGCATCGACCCGAGTTCTTCGTCAAGCTGATGCCCGCGATCGCGGATCTCCGCACGCGCACCGGCCGGCCGCACTGGCTCGTCGTCGACGAGGCCCACCACCTGCTGCCCGCGTCGTGGCGACCGGCGCCCGAGGGCATCCCGCTCCGCCCGCACGGCACGATCTACATCACCGTGCACCCCGGCAGCGTCGCGATGCCGGTGCTCGAGCTCGTCAACACGGTCATCGCGGTGGGCGCTCATCCCGACCAGACCATCCGCGAGATGTGCGAGGCCGCCGGGCTCGAAGCCCCCGAGCCATGCAACCTCGACAAGCTCCCGGCGGGCTCCGTCTTGTGTTGGCGCGTCGGCACTCGCGAGGCCCGGGTCGTCCGCACCGAGAAGCCGAAGGGCGAGCGCACGCGCCACTCGCGCAAGTACACCGAGGGCAACCTCGGGCACGACCGCAGCTTCTACTTCAAGGGAGCCGACGGGAAGCTCAACCTCAAGGCGCACAACCTCCAGCTGTTCCTCCACATCGCCGATGGCATCGATGACGAGACGTGGCTGCATCACCTCCGCCTCGGCGACTACTCGAAGTGGCTGCGCACCGAGGTCAAGGACGCCGCGCTCGCCGACGAGGTCGTGCGCGTCGAGCAGGCGGGTCTCGATCCGCAGCAGGGGCGGCTCGCGATCCGCACCGCGGTCGAGAAGCGCTACACGCTTCCGTCCGACAAGCCGAGCGGTATCATCGATCCGGTGCTCCCCGCGCGAGGCGCCGCTCGCCTCGCGGGAGCCGGCGCCGCCTAGGGCTGCTTGGCGACGAGGTCTTCCCAGTAGAAGACCGTGATCGCGATGCAGTGAAACGCTTCGTCGGACGACTGGGTCACGACGATGTCGGTGACCTTGTACTGCGGGTGGCTCGCCATCCACGCCGAGACCTTCTCGCCGAGCTGGTCACGGTCGGCGACCATCGTCGCGGAGAACACCTTCAAGCCGTTGAACGTGACGTCCCGCCGCAGCGTCAGCTGCCCCGAGGTATTGCGCTGATTCGCCGACATCTCGGAGCAACCTACCACAGGCGTCGCGGGCCTTACGAGGTGGTGTGGGGTACGCCGGGGGGCGCGCGCCGGTAGCGTCAGCGACGGGGCGTGCGGCTGCGGGCGAGCGTCACTCGTCGTCGTCGAGTGCGCGATCGAGCGCGTTCGCGAGCTTCTCGGCATCCTGCTGCGACATCGCCGAGGGCGCGAACGCCTTCTCGGCGGTCTGCACCATCGCGAGCATGCGCGCCTGCTCGACCGAGATGCCCGAGTTGTCGTTGCTGATCCATTCGTCGAGCTCTTCCGTGAGTCGCTTTTTCGGAGCGCGCGCTTCCTCGCCGCGCGGGACGAGCCCCGGTGCTTGCGCGCCATGCCGGCGGTACGAGATCGAACCGTACGCATTCGCGAGGTCCGTGCGGAACTCGTTCATGTTCTGATAGCGCTTGTCCGGCAGCTTCTGCATGGCGCGCAGGATCACGCCCTCGGCCATCTCGGTGATCTCGCGGTGCGGCGCGAACTCGCGCGGCGACGGCGGCTTCTGGTGGATGTGCATCGACAGCACCTCGCTCGACTGCGGGGCCTCGAACGGCGGCCGGCCGCACAGCATGTCGAACAGGATCACGCCGAGCGAGTAGACGTCGGCGCGGAGGTCGACGTCGTCGCCGCGCGCGGCCTCGGGCGACATGTACTCGGGCGTGCCGAACACGGCGCCCTGCACGGTCTCCGCCATCAGCTCGTCCTGGATGAGCACCTTCGCGATGCCGAAGTCGAGCACCTTCACGAAGTCGTACGATTCCTCGCGCTCGGTGATCCAGGTCTGGTCCGGGTTGATGCGAACGAGATCGCGTCGCCCGGGCTTCTTCAGCAGCATGATGTTGTCGGGCTTGAGATCGCGGTGGATCACGCCGACGGCGTGCGCAGCCTCGAGCGCGAGCGCGATCTGGTTCGCGATGTTGAGCGCGCGGTGCAGCTCGACGGCGCCTTCCTTCTCGATCAGATCCTCGAGGCTCTTGCCCTCGAGGTACTCCATGACGAAGTAGACCGGGCCGTCCTGGAGGATGCCGAAGTCGGTGACGTCGACGATGTTCGCGTGGTTGATCGACGTGGCCGCGCGCGCCTCGCGGAGGAAGCGATGGATCGCCTCCTGGTACCGCGCGAACTGCGGGTGCAGCACTTTCACCGCGACCGGCTTCTTGATGTAGACGTGCTCGCCCGCGTAGACCGTGCCCATGCCGCCGCGGCCGAGGATCTTGTCGAGCCGGTAGTTCCCGATCGAGGTGCCGAGGCGCGCGATGTCCTCCTCCTCGACGAGGACGGACGAATCGTGGAGGCAGAAGCGTTCCCCGTCGGGGAACCGCGTGTAGCAGCGGGGACAGACCTTCACGCGCTCACTTCCCGAATCGCGAGGCGATGAAGAGCGACAGGAAGCGGTTGTCGAACGCGCCGCCTTCGCCGTCTTTCGGCTTCACATTGAGCAGCGTGAACTCGCCGCCGATGTCGAACTTGCGATTGGGCGAGAATTGGATGCGCGCCGTCGCCGGCACCTTCAGGTTGTTCGTGAAGTCGAAGTCCACGACCTGGAGCTGCACGAAGATCACGAGTGAGACCGGCGCGATGGGATTAGTGACGATGCCAAGCGACGGGTTCAGGTCGGGTTTGACCTCGTTGCCGCCGGAGTCCGCCGGGTCGCCGTTGAAGTCGATGCTCATCAGCGTGTTGAGCGCGATGATCGCGATCTCTGGGCGCGCGACGTAGCGGAACGGAAAGCCGATATCCACCGCGAGCTTGATATCGCCACCCTCGTACTCGACCATCTCCGGATCGGTCGAGATGTTCGTAGCAGCGCGGCCGAACCGGCCAGCGAGCCGGAAGTCGATCACGTCGTACAGCAACGCGCCCTCGAACCCGCCATACACGTTGTACTGAGCGAAGTTGTAGGCGCTCGTCACGCCACCGACGAGCATGAAGTTGTCCTTCAGGCCGTGAAGCCCCTCGAGGTTCATGCCGGCGCTCTCGAAGGCGCCCTTGTTGCTGACGTCGGTGCCCACGCCGAGCCGGAGCTGCGTCAGCTGCTGCGTGATCGTCAGCGGCCGCTCGTTCTCGCGGATCGGGAACGTCTTGATCGTGTAGAGCCCACCGGCGGTGATCGACGGCTGGTCCTTGGGATTTTCCGCCTCGTCCTCGCTCTCCTCGCCCCCATCGCCCTCGTCGCCACCCTCATCATCGCCGCCGTCGCCCTCGTCCTCGTCGTCGGACTGGGCGTGAGCGCGCTGACCGGAGCCGTCCCAGGCCACGACACCAGCCGACAGCGAGAGCACCAAGGCGAGCCGGAGCACGCCCGAAAGCGAAGGAAGCATCACCACCTCGGTCAGAAATGCTACCGCAGTTCTCTCGCCGACTGGCGGTCCGTGCGTCGCGTTTGCGGGGCGGCCCCGAAACGACGAAAGACCCGTCGCCACGCTTGCGCGTGTGACGAGCCCTTCGCACCAGGAAGCCAACTAGATAGCAGTCATCGGTTCGCGCGGAGCGAGCTCCACGCGGCGCGACTAGCGCTTCTTCGCCTTCTTGGCCGGCGCCTTCTTGGCTGCGCCCTTCTTGGCGGTGGCAGCCTTCTTGGCCGGCGCCTTCTTGGCCGGCGCCTTCTTGGCCGGCGCCTTCTTGGGAGCAGCCTTCGCAGTCTTCTTGCGCTTGCTGCCACCGACCTGCCGCTCCTTGCGGGCGACGTCGCCGTCACCGTCGAGGAAGTAGAGGTACTTGCTGTAATCCATCTCGATGCCAGCCACGGCGACCTTGGCGGCCTTGCCCTTCGGCTGGTTCGGCTTCTTCCGGGGCGTGGCCCAGACGTCGCCGTTCTTGATGTAGTACATCAAATCGTTGTCACGCTTGATACCGAGCTTCGCGATCTTGTCACCCATGATTAGAACCCTCCCTAGGGTAGTGGGGTGCCGGACCCTAGCCGAGGGGTCTGACATTCTCCGCTAAATTTTTCGCGGGAACCTCGTCGGAGCGGCCGCTGATCTCCGTCGAGGATCGGGTTTCGCGAGCCCGGATCCCCCGATTTCCGACGACGAATCGCCTGTGGATAAGTGGTTTCTCGTCGAGGAACCAAATGATCGTAAATCCTCGACGAGAAACGGGAATTCCTCGACGAGGAATCCCGTCAGCGGCGCGATTGCCGACGAGGTTTCGGTGCCGGCTGGCAGATCAGGACCTGACTCTCGGCGGTGCCGTCGAGGGGACCGAAAGAAAAATCGCCGTGCCGTGCGATCACCCGGAATCCGGCGTGGGCGACGAGCGCCTCGAGCTCCGCCGGGAAGAACTTCCGCTGCGAGAGCTTCACGACCCGGCCCGGCCGGCCGCCCTCGACGGGGTCGTAGTACAGCCGGATGACCGCGATCTGGCTGACCGGATCGTAGTCGTGGTTCGTCGAGTAGAACGTCGCCCGGCCGGTCGTCGGGTCGGTGAACCGGGTCTTGGCCCACCGCTTCGACGGGTCACGGGACAGCCAGCCGAGGTCGGGCAGCTGGACGTCGAACGCGAACACGCCGTCGGGCTCGAGGTGCTCCGCGACGCAGCGCAGGCACGCATCGACCTCGCCGCGCGTGTAGAGGTGCTCGAGGACGTTGAACGCAGCGATCGCGAGGGGGAACGTCCGCCGCTTGGCCGCGCTCGCTGCCGTCCGCGGCCTCCGGTCCCCGGAGGGCGGGCGCTGCGCCGGCCGCGCCGGCACGTGGAAGCCGCGGAGGTCACCGCCCTGGACCTCGATCCGCGCGCTGACCGCCGCCGGGAGCGCCGCGACCCGGGTGCGGAGCTTCGCCAGCATCGCCGGCGACTGGTCGAGCGCGACGACCTCGTGGCCATCGCGGGCGAGCGGGACGGTGACGCGCCCGCTGCCGCAGCCGAGCTCGAGGA
>JALZOI010000584.1 GCA_030857245.1 Myxococcota bacterium | reverse complement strand
GCCGAGCCGTATCGCCCCTCGATGACCGCGCCCTGGCGCCGCGGCCAGGCGCCGCTCGTCGAGCTGCCGGTCGCGGTGACGCCGTGGGCGCGGCTCCCGGCGATCGGGACGTCGCTGATCGTGGCGCCCGAGGCGGTGCGGAGCCGGCTCGTGGCCGCGATGGCCGGCCGCGAGTTCTTCAACTTCGAGCTCCACGGCATCGACTTCGCCGACGCCGAGCGCGACGGCATTCCCGGCGAGCTGGTCGCGCGGCAGCCCGATCTGCGGATCGCGATCGCCGCCAAGCTCGAGCGGCTCGAGCGGCTGCTCGACGAGCTCGCGAAGACCTGGACGTTCGCGACCCTCGCCGAGGTCGCGGCCGACGTCCAGCGCGTGGCCTAGGCGCCTGATCCGCGGCGGCGGCCAGCGGCGGTCAGCGGCGCCGGACGACCGCGTGGCGCGCGAGCTCGTCGACGCGCTCGTTGAGCTCGATGCCCGAGTGCGCCGCCACCTTCACGAACCGCAGATCCGGGAACTGCTTCGTCAGCTTGCGCAGCCGCTCGACGAGCTCGGTGTTCGCCTTGGCCTTCCAGTTCTGCGACAGCAGGCCGATCGAGTACGCCGAGTCCGAGTAGACGATGACGGGGCGCTGCTTGTCGGGCACCTCCTCGAGGCCCCGGAAGATCGCCATCAGCTCGGCGATGTTGTTCGTGCCCTCGCCGAGGTACTCGCTGAGCTCCTTGCGCTGGTCGCCATCGAGGATCACCACGCCGAGCCCCGCGGGGCCCGGGTTGCCGGTGCACGCGCCGTCCGTCCACACGTGCACCGCGTTGGCGGGCGCCGCGACGACGGCCGCGGACTTCGGCGCGCTCGGCTGCGCGGACTCTCCGACCTCGACCTCGACCGCCTCGCCGCTCGGCGTCGAGAGGTTTCGACCGCCGGCCCGGTAGACCTTGGCGCCCGTCACGGGCTTGTAGATGATCTCGACGCGACCGTCACGATCGGTGACAAGTGCGCCGGTGGTGTCGACCTTCGCCCACACGTCTGCGTCGCGCAGCCGGTGCCGGATCCAGGGCATGGCGCACCCTATCACGAGGTGTTATAAGCCCGGCTTCCATGACCACTCGTCGGCGCTGGTTGGTTGCCGTGCTCGCGTGCTCGTCTCTGACGATCGGCGCGGCGTGCAAGAAGAAGGAAGAGGCCAAGCCCGGCGCGGGGAGCGGGGCGACCGTCGGCAAGGCGGTCACGCCCGGCGGTGACCTCGCACTGCTGCCGGTCGACTCCGAGGCGGTGATCGGCGTGGACTGGGCGCAGCTGCAGAGCAGCTCGCTGTGGAAGCAGTTCGTCGAGCCCGAGATGCTGAAGGACGCCGAGCTCATGCAGGCGCTCGCGACGTTCAAGGAGCGCTGCGGCTTCGATCCGATGACGAGCGTCCAGCGCCTGTCGATCGGCATGAAGGGGCTCGGCAACGACGTGCCGGATGGTGTCGTCATCGTGCACGGCCTCGACCAGGGGAAGACCCTCGCGTGCCTCGACAAGTACCAGGCGGAGGCGGCGCAGGAGCAGGTCACCGTGACGAAGGACGGCGATGTGGTCGTCGCGAAGAGCAGTGACGGCTCGGCCGCGTTCACGTTCCTGTCGAGCTCGTCCGCGCTCGTCGTCTTCGGTGCGGACGCGACCGGCGACGGCGTGCGCAAGGCCGCGCTCGGTGGCTCGACGCTCTCGACCTCGCCCGCGTTCGTCGACATGTACGCGAAGATCGATACCAAGCAGTCGATCTGGATGCTGATCAACGGCAATGCCAAGCCCTTCGAGGCGCTCTCCGATCTCGGCATCAAGCCGAAGGCGGTGTTCGGCTCGATCAACGTGACTGACAGCCTGGCGGGCGACATCCGCGCCCGGCTCGACTCTGCCGATCAGGCGGCGCAGACCGCGAACGGCTTCCGCGGCCAGGCCGAGGCGATGGCCTCGATGGTCGACAAGCTCGAGATCACCAATGACGGTGCCGACGTTCGGGTCGTCGCCGCGGCGTCCAGCGCGAAGCTGAAGACGCTCGTCCAGTTGTTCGGCCAGTAAGCACCAAGGAGATTTCGATGCGCACTCAGAAGCTGATCGTTGCAGGCCTGCTCGCCGTCGCCGTCTCGGCCGGCGCATGCAAGAAGAGCGAGAAGAAGGTCGACCCGGCCGCGCCGCCCGCGCCCACCGCGGCCACCGGCACGACCGCCGAGCAGCCGGCCCCCGGCATGGCGGCTCCCGGCGCCGGTCCGGTCGGCACGATCGCCGACGATCTGTCGCTGATCCCGGTCGACTCGGAGGTCGTGATGGGCCTCAACTTCGCGCAGGTTCAGACGAGCGCGCTGTGGAAGCAGTTCGTCGAGCCCCAGATGATGAAGGGCGACTTCCAGCAGAAGCTCGGCCAGTTCAAGGCCAAGTGCGGCTTCGATCCGATGGCCGCCATCCAGACGATGTCGATGGGCATGAAGGGCGTCGGCGGCGACAAGCCGGATGGCGTCATCATCGTCCGCGGCGTCGACAAGGCGAAGTCGCTCGCGTGCCTCGACACGATGAAGGCGGAGGCGGCGAAGAGCGGAGACGAGATCACGCGTGACGGCGACGTCGTGCTCGTCAAGAGCAACACCGGTGACACGGTCGCGCTGACGTTCGTCAACGACACCACCGCGTTCGCGGTGATCGGTCCGCAGGCGACCGTCGCCGGCGTCAAGCAGGCCGCGCTCGGGGGCTCGACGCTGAAGTCGTCCCCGGCGTTCGTCGAGATGTACGGCAAGATCAAGACGGGCCAGTCGATGTGGCTGCTCGTCAACGGCAACACCAAGGCGTTCGACAAGGCCGCCGCGATGGGCGTCAAGCCCAAGGCCGTGTTCGGCTCGATCAACATCACGGACGGGCTCAGCATCGACATGCGGATGCGCGTCGACTCGCCCGACCAGGCGACGCAGATGGCGACCGCCTTCCGCGGCCAGGCCGAGGCGATGAAGTCGATGGTCGACCAGCTCGACATCACCAGCGAGGCGTCCGACGTCAAGGTCGGCCTCTCCCTGTCCAGCCAGAAGCTGCAGTCGCTCGTCGCGATGGTCGGCGGGATGTTCGGCGGTGGGATGGGTGGTGGTCGGGGCGGCAGCATGGGCGGCGGCACGCCCTGATCGGATCCGTGCCGACCACCGTCCGTCGCTACGCCTTGTGCGCGATCCTGATCGCGAGCGCGTGCAGCAAGAAGTCCGCGAACCAGGGTCCGCCCCCGGAGCTGACCGGCCTCGCGGCCGTCCCGTCGAGCGCCGATGTCGTGCTCGGGGTCGACGTCGACAAGCTCGCGAGCTCGCCGATCGTCGAGCGCGCGGTCGAGCAGCTGCTGATGCGCGACACCCAGCTCCGCGAGAGCTGGGAGCTCGTGCGCGACGGCTGCAAGATCGATGTCCGCAAGCAGGTCCGGCGCGTGATGGTCGCGCTCGGCCCCACCGCACCCGACTCGCGGGTCGGCACCGGTCCCGTCCTCATGATCGCGACCGGCTCGCTCACCGAAGCCGAGCTCGCGTCGTGCGTGCGCTCGCTGGTCGGCAAGGGCGGCGGGACGCTCACCGCGAAGCCGCTCGGCGGCCGCACGCTGTACCTCGTGAAGGAGACCAACCGCACTATGTACTTCGCGTTCGGACGCGCCGACACCGTCGTGCTCGGAACGAACGAGGCGTACGTGACCGAAGCGCTCGGCCCCGGCAAGAAGGCGCTCGATAACCCGGAGCTCGCCGGCTGGATCAAGCTCGCGGATCAGAACGCTCCGGTGTGGGCGGTCGGTCGGGTCAGCGAACGGGTCCGCCTCGGCCTCGTGAAGGTCACCGAGGGGAAGCTCTCAGCCGGCCCGGCCGCGTTCGTCGGCTCGCTCGATCCCTCCGAGGGTGCGAAGGTCGACCTCGGCGCGGTCATGGTGTCGCCGGCCGATGCCAAGCAGCTGGAATCGCAGGCCAAGGCGCAGCTCGCGACGCTCGCCATGGTCGCCCAGCTCAAGTCGCTCGGTCACCTCGTCCAGAAGCTCGCGATCAGCGTCGATGCGAACGTCGTTCGGTTCCGGGCGGCCCTGACCATGGATGATGTCAATCACCTGCTGTCTATGCTTGACGGTCGTGCCCCTCCCGCGCAGGATTCCCCGCCCGCGCCCGCGACCGGGTCCGGCTCCGGCACCGCGCAGCCAGCGCAGCCCCGTCCCTCCCCCTGAGTCCGTAAGAGAGAACGAAGATGGCGTCCAGAAGAACCAACACGAAGTCCAAGGCCAACGTCCCGGCGAAGAAGCCGACCGTCAAGGTCGTCAAGAAGGCCAAGACGGCGACGATCGACATGGCGACGCGCCACCCGCGCGGCAAGCTGACGGCCAAGCACGAGAGCAAGGCGGCCCTCGCCAAGTCGCTCGCGGCCGTGATCGCTCGCAGCGACGAGGACACCGATCAGCTCGAGGCGCGCCTGAAGACGGCGTCGAACGCGCAGCTGCTCCGCCTCCAGAAGGTCAGCGAGACCGTCAAGCAGAAGTACGGCAGCCGCAGCAAGCTGATCACCGCGATCACCGACGGCGCGAAGAAGGGCAAGGACAAGGATTACCTCGCCAAGCTCGAGTCGTACTCGCTGCCGCAGCTGCTCGACCTCGCCGTCTCCGGCGAGCGTCGCGCGCGCTCCTGATCCGGCGCGCGGCGGTTTCTCGCTTCCGGCGGGTCTCCGCTGGTTTCGTCTGCGGCCCCGCGGTTCGCGCTCCGCGCGTTCCTCCGCCGCTCGTCGTGCTCGGCGCGGCGGCCTGGTCCACACTTGGACCGTGATCGCTCGCGGGCACCTCACGCCACGGCCCGACCTGACGCTGGGTCTGCTGCTCCTCCTCGGTGTGGTCCTCGGCCCGGCCCGGCCGGCGATCGCGCAGCCGGCTGACGCGCGGTCCACCGTGCTGCCGGGTCCGGTCACGCTCGTCGAGCCCGCCGCCGCGTGGCGCTGGCAGATC
>JALZOI010000583.1 GCA_030857245.1 Myxococcota bacterium | reverse complement strand
GCGTCGCGATCGCGGCGACCGGATCGCTCCGGTGATCGCGGTGGAGCAGGGCCAGCCGCTGGTAGAACAGCGCCGCCACCGCACCCGGGAGCTTCGCCGCCTCGAGCGCCGCGGTCAGCGCCGTCGCGAGGGCGTCGGCAGCCTTGGCCTTCGCGGCGGCGACCTCGAGGATGCCGAGCAGCTCGTCATCGAACGCCTCGCGCACCCCGCAGTGACGAACCACCGCGCTCGCGGCGTCCTCCCAGCGCTGGAGCATGCCGCCGAGCGTCGCGAGGGAGTGGACCGCGCGGCGGTTGCCCGGCTCGACGGTGACGACCTGCGCGTACGCCTCGGCCGCGCCGCCGCGGTCGTCGAGGTGATCGGACACGAGATCGGCGTAGGCGAGCCGCAAGCGCGCCGCCTCGCGCGGCTCGTCGCCGAGCGCGTCGACGGCCTCGCGGAACGCGAACGCGGTGGTCAGGTAGTCGCCGGTCGCCTTCGAGAGCGAGACGAGCTGGTTCTCGATCAGCTGATCGCGCGGCGCGAGCGGGAAGGCCTTCGCGAGGTCGGCGAGGGCACCAGCCGCGTCGTGCTTGTGCTCGAGGCGGAGCTGCGCGGCCTCGCGATAGAGCGCGAGCCGCGTGCGGTCGTCCTTCGCCTCCGCGAGCCGGGCGGGGAGCAGCTCGAGGACGCCTCCGAGATCGCCATTGATCCGGAAGGCCTGCGCGAGCGCATCGGCGGCGGGAGATCTCGTGGTCGGCTCCTCGAGGAGCGCCGTGAGGCCGGCCCGCGCCGGGCTGCTGGCGGGCTCGATCGCGATCGCGTTGCGATACGCCGAGAGCGCGCGCCCGGGCTGCGCGAGGTGCTGGCGCAGCGCATCGCCGAGGCGCACGAGGCGCGCGACGGTGCGTGTGGTGGCGCGGCCCGAGGAGCTCTCGAGCAGATCGGCCATCTCGCTCCACCGGCTGGTCTCGGCGAGGAGATCCGCGAGCGCGGTGATGCCTTCCTCGTCGTCCTGGTGATCGGCGACGACGCGCTGCCACGCGGCGATCGCGGCGGGCAGGTCCTTGCGCTGCTGATGATGGACGACGGCGACGCGCACGAGGTCCGCGCGCTTCTGCATCGGCGCAATGACCTTGCTGGCGCGGCTCTCGAGCGACGCCACGAGATCGTCCCAGCGTTGCTGGGTCTCGAGGATGCCGATCCGGGCGTCGAGGCCCGACAGGTCATTCGGGTCGCTGTCGATCCGGCGCTCCCACAGCGAGAGCGCGCGATCGGTATCGCCGAGCGTCTCGGCGAGCTTCGCGGCTTCGGAGAGGATCGCGCTGCGGGCGCCTTCGTTCGCCTCGAGGTGCGCCTGGCGCTCGAGCACGGCGAGCCGCTCCTTGGGGCGGTTGGTCTGGGCGTAGAGCGCGGCGAGGCGGCGGGCGACGCCGAGCTGTTCGTGCTCCGCCGCCCCGCTGACGTCGGCGGCCTCGACGAGCAGCGAGATCGCGGTCGTCGTGTCGTTCGCGCGCTCGAGGCGGGTGCGGGCGGCCTCGCCGAGCAGCGTGACCTTGCGCGTGGGATCCGTGGACGCGCGACCGGCGACGGCGACGCCCTCGGCGTAGCGATCGTGGAGGCCGCCGCGGTCGGCGAGCTGGCGCAGCTTCTCCTCGGTCGACGTCGACTCCGGCGCCATCGCGAGCAACGCGGCGTAGTGATCCATCGCGGCGGGCAGATCGTCGAGGTCGGCGAGCCGGTTGCCGGCCTCCTCGTGGAGCCCACCGGAGCCGGCGGGATCGAGCTCGATCACGCGCTCGAGGACGCGGATCACCTCGCGCGGCTTGCTCGCGGCGTCGTAGTGCGAGCGCAGCAGATCGAGCGCGGAGTCGCGGACGAGCTTGCTCGCCTTGCCGGACTCGAGGATGCGCTCGAGCAGCGCGGTGCTCTCCTTGTCATCGTCGGCCTCGGCGAGCAGCGGCCGGGCGGCGGCGAGCGCACGCTGCGGATCGCCGAGGTTGTCGAGCCACACCGAGGCGATGCGGGCGCGGCTGCGCTCGCGGTCGCGCTTGGGCTGGCTCTCGAGGCGGCCTTCCCACAGCTCGATCAGATCGGGCCAGCGTTCGTTGCGCTCGAGGAGGCGCTCGAGGCTCTGGCTGATCTGGCCGTCCTCCGGCGTCAGCGGCAGCAGCGCCTGGTAGTAGTGGATCGCCTTGTCGGGCTGGTTGGCGACGTCCTTCGCGAGCTGCGCCGCCTCGCGGAGCAGGCGGACCCGGCTGCCCTTGTCCTTGGTCGCGTCGACCGCGCGGTCGTAGAGCCCGAGCGCATCGGTCCAGCGCTCGCCGACGGTGTAGATCACGCTCAGGCGCTGGAGCGCGAGCTCCGAGGCCGGGGCGAGCTTGGTGACGCGGACGAGGATCTTCTCGAGGATCGCGGGGTCGTCGCCGAACCACTCGTCACAGAACCCACCGGCTCGCTCGCCGATCATCTCGGCGACCTTCGGCTCGACCTTGCCGCCGAGCGCCTCGTTATAGAGCGCGACGATCTCGTCGGGCTTCTCGAGATCCCGTGCGAGCGACTCCACCTCTTCCCACGCACTGACCGCGTGAGGCGAGTGCTTGACGGCGGCGGCGGCTTCCTGGAACTGAGACAGATCGGCCATGTGCTCCCTCGAAGAATCGGGATTCATCGCGTCCCCACGCGATGAATCGTACGAAATGCTAACACGGTCGCTGATGACCACTCGGCCGCGACCACAGTGATCCCGACGATTTCCACCCGCGCCTCGAGCGCGGACTTCAGCAACCCGCGCCTCGAGCGCGGGCTTCAGCAATGTAATCGCCGCGCGCGTGAGAGATCCTCTCACCGGAGCACGCGTTCAGCGATCGTCGGTCCGGGCGAACCTGGAGCGCTGAAGAGCGCCGCGTTCAGAACGTGTGGTGGACGCCGAGCGCGACCGAGATCGGGGACTGGAACGCGAACGGGAGCTGGTAGGCCGAGCGTCGCCGCGCGGGGTCGTCGTCCGAGCTCTTGAGCCAGATCAGATCCTCGGTCGTGCCGCCCTGGATCGGCCGCACCGACTGCCCGGCGTAGATCTCGTCGAGGTTGGTGGCGACCTTGCGATCGAAGGCGTTGAACACGTCGAGCGTCAGATCGGTGCGCCGCCAGCGCGCCGCGAGCCGGACGTTCGCCTGTGAGAGCACCGGCGCGCGCCCGGCGCTGCCGCGCGGGAGCAGGTAGACGATGCCGATGTCGGTGTCGGCGAGCACGTTGCGCGGGCGCCCGCTGGTCGCGGTCAGGCGCGTGGCGACCGCGAGCTCGAGCCCGCCGACCCGGCCCCGCCGCTCGAGCTCGACGAAGGCGCGATGGCCGGCGTCGGTGGGCAGCAGCCCGTGCTGGTTGGCGGTCTCGCCGTCCCAGTCGCGGCCGTCATAGAGCGTGATGCCCTGGCGCGGATCGAACGGCCCGGTCCACGAGCCGACCGTCCGCCCGTGCAGGTAGCTCGCGCGCAGGCTCAGGTTCGGCGCCGGGGTCAGCATCAACTCGACGGCGATCATGCGCGTGTCGCGGCGCGCGGGCAGGTCGCCGGTGCGCCCCGGATTGTCGAACGTGGCCTGGAACGTCTCGGGGTTGACGACGACGGTCTCGAGGCCGCGCCGCAGCGTCCGGCCCTGCACCCAGACCACCGCCCGGACGAGCCGCGCGACGCCGAGCTCGAGGCCCGCGGTGACCTCGTCCTGCGCGGCGGGCTGGATCCCGGGCGCGACGCCGTAGACCGGACCGGTGTTGACATTGCGCGACACGCCGAAGTCGGTCTCGACATCGCGCACCGTGTGGTTGCGCTCGATCACCGTCGGGCCCACGCCCGCGGGGATCATCACGAAGCTGCGGCCCATGCTCGTCCACAGCCGCGAATGACCGTTGCCGAGCGGATCCCACGCGACCCCGAGGCGCGGCGCGAGCTGGTCGGAGAAGTGCAGCCGAGGCCCGGCCCACATCAGCTCCCAGCGCAGGCCGCCATCAACGCGAAACCGCTCGCCGGGCTCGAAGGTATCCTCGACGTAGGCGGCGGTGTAGCGCGTGCGATACCGGAGCTGCTGGCTCGTCGTGTAGTTGCATGGCAGCGCGGGCTCGGTGACGTCGAACGCGGGGCAGCTACCGTCGTAGTACCGCGTGCGATCGACGTGGCCCTCGAACAGGCTGCGGATCTGCTCGCCGCTCGTGAACCGCGAGTCGGTGATGAGGCGCGCGTCCTCGAGGGTCGCGCCGGCGCGCAGCACGTGGTTGCCGCGGTGGTGGGCCACGTCGGCGGTGACCGTGGGCCGGTCGGCGACGCTGTCGACGAGCAGCCCCGCGCCGCCGCTCGCGAAGTAGCCGATCGGGACGGGGCAGTTGCCGATGGCGCGGTACGGATCGTCGGGCGACGGATCCTCGGGCGAGAGGTCCCGGCACTGCGCCGCGAGCTCGGGATCGTCGACCAGCGTCGTCGGGATGTAGGCGGTGAGCCGCTGGGGCACGTCCTGCGCCGCGGGATCATGCGCGCTCTCGCGGCGGACGCTGCGGTGCCACGCGAGCTGCATGCGCGCGCGCGTCCGCTTCCACGAGCCGCGCCAGGTCGCGATGCCGTCGCCGACGTAGCCCTCGCGATCGATGCCGGCGGCCTGCCGCGTCGCCTGCGAGAGGAACGAGGTGTCGCGGTTGGCGTGCCCGATCAGCGTCAGGTCGATCGCGTGCGCGCCGCGCTGCCAGCCGAGCCGCGTCATCATCGGCACGAGGTAGTCGAGCGTGCGCTCGGTGGTGACGCTGATCGGCTCGAGCACGATCGGTCCGGGGAACCCGTCGGGCACGCCGTCATCATCGGCGTCGACGAGCCGCGCGGCCTTCCACGTGTAGTCGGCGTACGCGAGCGCGGGCGCGATGCCCGCGGCGTACCAGGTCGTGCCGCCGGCGAGCGGCGGCAGCGGGCCGCTGGCGACGACCGACAGGCTGGCGTCCGGGCCGGCGTCGAGCGTGAGCC
>JALZOI010000085.1 GCA_030857245.1 Myxococcota bacterium | reverse complement strand
CCCGCGCCGCCGCGCGACGAGCCGCCGGCGCCGGCTGCCGTCGCCGTGAAGCACTCGACCCCGTCGGCACCGTCACCGGATGCCATCCAGCAGCAGCAGGGTGGGCCGATCATCGAGCGTCGCTCGCGCGCGATCGTCGCTGGTCCGTCGATGTCGCCGCCTCATCGTCAGGAGGCGCGCAGCGACGGCCGCACGATGCAGGTCGAGCGCAGTCAGGATCGCTCGATCGAGCCGCCGCCGTCGTCGCAGCTGCCGCCGCGCGTCGTCCGTCCGAGCTCGCCGAGCTCGAGCCCGGTGTCGGCGCCGGTCGCGCCGACGACCGTCGAGGAGGTCGCGGGCACGGCTCGCAGCCGCTTCGAGATGGAGCTCGAGCGCGCGCGTGCCCGGACCGCGGATCGTCCGCCCACCGAGGCGCCGCCGGAGCCGGTCGAGGTCGTCGACCCGACCCCGGTCCCGCCGCGCGATCCGTCGCGCCCGGCGGTCGGCACCGTCATCGCGCTGCCGCCGCGCATCAAGATCACCGAGCGTGGTCCGATGGGCGGCCGCCCGGCTCCGGGTCCGGCCCCCGCCAACCCGATCCGTGGTCGCTTCGCGCAGCAGCAGCAGCGCGGTGGTCCGCGCGGCCCCGGTGGTCGCCCGGGCATGGGCAACGACTTCGGTCGCAAGAAGCTCCCGCTCGGCAAGAAGGGCAAGTCGACGACGCTGACGACGCCCGCCGAGCACAAGCGCGTGATCCGGATCGAGGACACCGTCACGGTGGCCGATCTGTCGCGTGGCATGGGCGTCAAGGCTCCCGAGGTGCTGAAGAAGCTCTGGGGCATGGGCATGACCGGCGTGAACATCAACGCGTCGATCGACTTCGATACCGCGCAGATCCTCGCCGGCGAGTTCAGCTACGAGGTCCAGAACGTCGCGTTCAAGGAGCAGGACATCTTCACGCAGAAGGTGGACGAGGCCGAGAACATGGTGCAGCGCTCGCCCGTCGTGACCGTCATGGGTCACGTCGATCACGGCAAGACCACGCTGCTCGACTCGATCCGCAAGGCGCGCGTCGCGGCAGGTGAGGCCGGTGGCATCACCCAGCACGTCGCCGCCTACAAGGTGAAGGCGCCGGGCCACGGGGACATCGTGTTCCTCGACACCCCGGGTCACGAGGCGTTCACCGAGATGCGTGCCCGTGGCGCGCAGGCGACCGACATCGTCGTGCTCGTCGTCGCGGCGAATGACGGCGTGATGCCGCAGACGGTCGAGGCGCTCGCGCATGCCAAGGACGCGAAGGTGACGATCATCGTCGCGGTCAACAAGATCGACACGCCCGACGCGGCGCCCGATCGCGTGCGCCAGCAGCTCGCCGACAAGGGCCTCATCCCGGAAGAGTGGGGAGGTGACACGATCTACGTGAACGTCTCCGCGCTGCGCGGCGAGGGGATCGACAAGCTGCTCGAGTCCATCGCGGTCTCCGCCGAGGTCCTCGAGCTGCGCGCCAACCCCGACAAGCCGGCCTCCGGTCTCGTCATCGAGGCGCGCCTCGACCGCAACCGCGGTCCGATGGCGACGATCCTCGTGCAGGAAGGCACGCTGCGCGTCGGCGACATCCTCGTGGCCGGCCGGACGTTCGGCAAGGTGCGCGCGATGCTCGACGATCGCGGCAACTCGCTCGAGGAAGCCGGTCCCTCGACGCCGATCGAAGTGCTCGGTCTCGATGGCGTGCCGGACGCCGGCGATCAGGTGAACGCGGCCGAGGACGACAAGGTCGCCAAGCAGGTCGTCGAGCACCGTCGTCAGTCGGAGCGCAAGCGCGAGCTGTCGGCCAAGGGGCGGATCTCGCTCGAAGGCATGATGGAGCGCAACTCCGAGGGTGCGATCAAGGAGCTCAAGATCGTCCTCAAGGCCGACGTCCAGGGCTCCGCCGAGGCGCTCAAGGCGGCGCTCACCAAGCTGTCGACCGAGAAGGTCCGCGTCAACGTCATCGGCGCGGGCGTCGGCGGCATCACGGAGAGCGACGTCAACCTCGCGAAGGCGGGTGGCGCGATCATCGTCGGCTTCCACGTCCGTCCCGCCGGCAAGAGCAACAAGCTCGCCGAGCAGGAAGAGGTCGAGATCCGGCTCTATGACATCATCTACGACGCTCTCGACGAGGTCCGCACGGCGATGGCCGGGCTGCTCGCGCCGATCAAGCGCGAGGTGCCGATCGGCAAGCTGCAGGTGCGCGACACCTTCTCCATCCCCAAGATGGGCATGGTCGCGGGCTGCATGGTCACGGACGGCAAGGTCAACCGCAAGGCGCACCTTCGGATCATCCGGGACGCCGTGCAGGTCTACGAGGGCAAGGTTGGCAGCTTGCGCCGCTTCAAGGACGACGTCTCCGAGGTCACGAACGGCTACGAGTGCGGCGTGATGGTCGCGGGGTACAACGACCTCAAGACCGGCGACGTCATCGAGGCCTACGAGGTCATCGAAGAGGCCGCCAAGCTCTAGCAGCGGAGCAGAGCGTCGGAGACGAGCGGGGTCGCCAAGCCCGCCGAGGCCGCCAAGCGCGCCAAGGAATTGATCAAGGAGGGGTATTCCCCTCCTTTTTTTTGATCCTCGGCGGCTCGTTCCGGGAGCGCGGAAGCGGCGCTAGGCTGGCATGGCGAAGCTCAGCCTCGTGATCGGCAACGCGCACTCCCTCAAGGAGAAGCGGATGGTGATCCGCCCGGCGGCCAGGTCGTCGCGGTCGTCGCGGTCGCGAAGGACGCGTGGACCTTCGACGTCGCGCCCGGGCCGGTCGCCATCGTGGACGACCGCACGGGCTCCGGGGACAAGGCGCTCGGGCAGGGCGACGAGGCGTGGGTCCCCGATGCCTGGAAGGACGAGCTGGATCCCTGATCGCGCATCGGGCTCGTGGCGCGACTTGGCACCACGGGAGCGCACGGGGTAGGGTCCCCCGGTGGAGCCCCAGTCATGAGCCAGCCCTCGGGTCGCAAGGCGCGCGTGGCTCATGCCCTCCGCGATGTGCTGACGCAGATGATCGCGACGGAGGTGCGAGATCCTCGGGTCCGCGCCGCCACGCTGCTCACCGTCGCGAAGGTCGAGCTCAACGTCGATCTCTCGGTCGCCAACGTCTACGTCTCCGTCGTCGGTGACGATGCGACCGCGGACGGCGTGATCGCGGGCCTCACGAAGGCCGCGGGGTTCCTGCGCGGCCCGGTCGGGCGCGAGCTCAACCTGCAGCACGCGCCCGAGCTGCGCTTCCATCACGACGTCTCGATCGACGTCAGCGCGAAGCTCTCCGCGATCGTGCGGGACGACGAGGAGCGCGCCCGGCTCGCGGGTCGGGTCGTCGAGAGCTCGGTCGTGCCGGCCAGGCCCGCCCGGAAGGCCGACGCCGACGAGGCCATCGAGGACCACGCCATCGAGGACCGCGACGAGCCGGGCGACCCGACGCCGGCCGATGTCGTCGCGAAGCCGGAGGACCCGGCGTGACGATCGATCAGGAGCCACCGCAGCGCCGCGTCACCGCGCCGATCACGGTGCCGACGGTCGAGGATGCGCTCGAGCGCGCGTGCGAGGTGCTGCGATCGGCGCAGCGGATCCTGCTGACGAGCCACCGCCGCCCCGACGGGGATGGCACCGGCTCGATGTGCGGGCTCAAGTCGCTGCTCACCGCGATGGGCAAGGAAGCCGTCATCTACTCGCTCGATCCGATCGCGCGTCGCTACAAGTGGCTGCCGCTCGCGCACACGGTGGTCCACACCATCACGTTCGACGATCGCTTCGACTGCACGGTCGTCGTCGACTGCGCCGACGTCGCGCTGCTCGGTGGCTCGCTGCCGCCGCCCGAGGTCTGCGGCCCGCTGATCACGCTCGATCACCACGCCAGCGGCCATCCGTTCGGCGACATCGCGGTCTGGGATCCGACGGCGGCCGCGGTCAGCGTCCTGGTCTGGCGGATCGCCCAGCGCGAGGGCTGGAAGCTGACGCAGGAGGCGGCGATCCCGCTCTACGTCTCGCTGATCAGCGACACCGGGGGCTACCGCCACGCGAACACGAACGCCGAGGCGCTGCACGTTGGCTCCGAGCTGCTGCGCGCGGGCGTGGTGCCGTCCTCGATCGCGTCGTCGCTCGAGGAGCGGCCGAGTCCCGGCAAGCTGCGGCTGCTCGGCTCCGTGCTGTCGACGCTCGAGCTGCAGTGTGCCGGGCGGGTCGGCGTGCTCAGCGTCACCACGGACATGGTCGAGGGTGCGCGGGCGTCGTGGGAGGACATCGAGGGCATGGTCAACTGGGCCCGCAACGTCGAGGGCGTGCAGGTCGGTGTCCTGCTCACCACCGCCAAGGGTGGCGGCGTCCGGGTGTCGATGCGATCCCGCAGCGAGAAGGTCGATGTCGGCAGGGTCTGCATGTCGCTCGGCGGCGGCGGTCATCCCGGCGCGGGCGGCTGTCACCTCCACGGCGACCTGACGACCACGAAGGAGAAGGTCGTACGCGCCCTCGAGGCGACGTTCAACCGCCAGAGCCGTCCCGTGATCGACCCGACACCGTCCTCCGGCAACGGGTGATAGCATCGCCCTCATGGGTGGTACGCGCGCGCTCCTGATCGCCTCGGTCGTCGGCACGGTGGGGCTGGGCGGCGCCGGGTGCGGCGACAACCAGCTGGCCAACGATGCCGCGGTGACTCCCGATGGCGTGCTCGCGGACGCGGCGCTCCCGGACGGCAATCCCCTGACACCACCGACGCTCGCCGGCACCGGGCTGTGCACCAACGCCGCATGCACCACGTTCGCCGCGAACGTCCTCGAGTACGTGCCGCGCTTCGAGCTGTGGGCCGACACCGCGACCAAGCGACGCTGGATCTACCTGCCGCCGGGGACCACGATCGACACGTCCGACATGGACCACTGGAAGTTCCCGGTCGGGACGAAGCTCTGGAAGGAGTTCACGCGCGACGGCACGCGCGTCGAGACGCGCTACATCGTCAAGCTGCTCCCCGATGACGACGAGCTCGGCGCGTGGTTCTACACGACGTACGAATGGAACGCGGCGCAGGACGCGACGACGCAGGTCGACGTCGCCGGAGTCCAGAACGCGAACGGCACGAACCACGACATCCCGTCCCGCCAGCACTGCCGCGAGTGCCACGACGAGCTCAAGCCGACGCGCGTGCTCGGCTTCGGCGCGATCCAGCTGGACCACACCCCGGCGAACGCGGCGCTCCTCGATCTCGAGGACCTGATCGCGGCCAACCGGCTGAGCGCGCCCCCGGGCGGTGGCAGCGCCGGCGCGCGGTTCCCGTTGCCGGGCACCAGCGTCGCTCGCGAGGCGCTCGGCTACCTGCACGCGAACTGCGGCCACTGCCACAACCCGACCAGTGGCGGGTTCGGCCACACGCCCGTCGACCTGCGGCTGCGCGTCGGCTCGCTCGCCACGGTCGCCGGCACCCAGATCTATACGTCGACGGTGAACGTCACCGGCATCACGATCACCGAGAACAACATGTCGTACTCGAAGATCATCGACACCACGACGACCGACAACTCGACGCTGATCGTGCGGCTCAACAGCACGAACCCCGGGCGCAGGATGCCGTTCCGCGGCTCCGAGCTGGTCGACGTCGCCGGGCAGGCGGCGCTCCGCGCGTGGATCGACTCGCTGTAGGACGCTTGGCGATCCACGGCGTCCTCGTCCTCGACAAACCGACCGGCCTGTCCTCCGCCTCGGCGGTCGAGCACGTCAAGCGGACGCTCGGCGCGGCGCGCGCGGGCCACGGCGGCACGCTCGATCCGATCGCCACGGGCGTGCTGACGGTGTGCCTCGGCGCGGGCACGAAGATCGCGCAGTACCTGCTCGCCGACGACAAGGCCTACGAGGCGGACGGCGTGCTCGGATTCGAGACCGATACGCTCGACCGCAGCGGGCAGATCGTCGCGGAGCGGCCGGTCCGCGTCACCGAGGAGGCGTTGCGCGCGGCGATCGCGGCGCGGCTCGGGGAGCAGAATCAGATCCCGCCGATCTACTCGGCGATCAAGCAGGGCGGGGTCCGCAACTACCACCGCGCGCGGCAGGGCGAGACCGTCGAGCCGGTGGCCCGGCGGATCCGCATCGATCGGCTCGAGTTGCTCGCGTTCACGCCGCCGCGGTTCCGGATCGCCATCGCGTGCAGCAAGGGGACGTACATCCGCAGCATCGTCGCGGATCTCGGCACCGACGTCGGCTGCGGCGCCTACCTCTCCGAGCTCCGGCGGACGCGGAGCGGCCTGTTCTCGATCGATCAGGCGGTGCGGATGGACCAGGTCGCCGGCCTCGACCTCGCGACCGGGCTGGTCCAGCTCCCGGACGCGACCGGCTTGCCGCGCGCGGTCGTCCCGCTCGCGTTGATGAAGCCGGTACTCTCGGGAGTCCAGCTCGCGATCGAGTGCTGGGACCCGTCGCTGCAGGCGCTGCCGGTTGGATGGAGCGTCACCCCGCCGGCTCCGGGGGGCACCGAGGGCCCTAGATTCCAGCTAGTTGACGACCATGACCGGCTGATCGCGATCGTCCACGCGGAGGGCGGCAAGACCATCTACGACCGGGTGTTTCCCGAGCTCGTGCGTGCGTGACGGAGCCGGACCGGGCTTGACCCCGCGCCGGGTTTGCACCAGAGTCCGCCCTCGACCACGGCACACGTTCACGTCGGACGCGGCCGTTGGTGTCAGGAGCACAGATGTCCGTTTCTCCCGTCCGTAAAGCCGAGACCGTCGCGAAGTTCCAGCAGCATGGCAGCGACACCGGGTCGCCCGAGGTGCAGGTCGCGCTCCTCTCCGAGCGCGTCGGCCACCTCACCGACCACCTGAAGAACAACCCGAAGGATCACCACAGCCGCCGCGGGCTGCTGCTGATGGTCGGCCAGCGCCGCGCGCTCCTCGACTACCTGAAGCGCAAGGATCTGGCTCGCTACCGCAAGCTGATCGAGACGCTCGGCCTGCGCCGCTAGTCGCGATGCGCCGCGCGGTGATCGCCGGCGGAGTCGCAGTCGTTGCCGCGGCGATCGCCGGTGGCGCGCTGGCCTCGTGCAAGCGTGGCAGCCAGGAGTCGCCGGCTCCGGCGACCACCAAGGAAGTCGTCGGTGCGCTCGCGCTCGACGGCAAGCCGCTCGCCGTCACGCAGTGTCGACCCGGGCGTGGCGTCACCACGTTCGTCGAGCTCGTGACCGCCGCGGGCACGCTGCGCTTCGAGGATCGCCAGCTGTTCTGGAGCACCGATCCGCAGGCGGTCTCGCGCGGTACGCCGCTCGACTGCGAGAAGCTCGACCGCAGCTGGGGCGGTGGCCAGCGCCTCGACGGCACCGCGTACTTCCGGGGTCGCCTCGACTTCCGCTGTGGTGGCGCGATCGGTGCGCTCGTCGGCGATGTCACCGTGGATTGCGGCAACATCACCGCGGCGGAGCGCGCGTCGCTCGACGCCAATCGCCAGCAGACGCTCGATCAGCAGGCGGGCTCGGCGGGCTCGGCGGGCTCGGCGGGCTCGGACGGCTCGGCGCCGCCGCTGCCTCGCTAGCGATTGGCATCGTCGCCAGCGGCTCGGTTCGGCGTGGGGGCCCGATCCCTCCGGCCTGCTTTTCTTTTGGGTGGGAGTGTGTAATACCCGGGCCGCTAAGCAAGAAACCGTCAATGTAGCGTCGTCGTTCTATTGGAGATCGCGCTGGTTTGATCGTTCCGTCGAGGCTGGCACCCGGGTGGGTGACAGGTTGGACAGAGGGACCAGGCCGCGGACCTCGGCAGTCGACGACGTGACTCCAGAAGAGGACACGTATGCCGTACGTTCGTGAGACCGCCATTGTTGGCGGCAAGCAGATCATCGTCGAGACCGGGAAGTGGGCCAAGCAGGCCGGCGGGTCCGTCGTCATTCGTTGTGGCGACAGCATGCTGCTCGTCACCGCCACCGGGTCGCAGCAGCCGCGCGACATCGACTTCATGCCGCTGACCTGCGAGTACCAGGAGAAGTTCTACTCGGCCGGCAAGGTTCCCGGCAGCTTCTTCCGCCGCGAGGGCCGAACCACGAACGAGGAGATCCTCGTGTGCCGCCTGATGGATCGCCCGATGCGCCCGCTCTTCCCGAAGGGCTGGTTCATCGACACGCAGGTCATCGCGAACGTGATCTCGTTCGACAAGGAGAACGCGACGGACGTCCTCGCGATGACCGGCGCGTCGTGCGCCTTGCACATCTCCGACCTCGTGTGGGACGGCCCGCTCGCGGGCGTCCGCATCGGTCGCATCGACGGCCAGTTCGTCGCCAACCCGACGTTCGCCGAGCGCGAGAACAGCGACATGGACATCATCGTGGCGGCGTCGAAGGACGCGATCATGATGGTCGAAGGCGAGATGGAGGAGCTCCAGGAGGACACCATCATCGACGCCCTGCTGTTCGCGCATCAGGCCGTGCAGCCGCTGATCGAGCTGCAGGAGCGCCTCCGCGCCGCCAACGGCAAGGAGAAGCGCCCGTTCACGCCGCCCGTCGCCGACGAGACGCTCGCCGCGAAGGTCCGCGAGTCCGCGTGGGATCGCCTCAAGGAGGTGATGCTGATCAAGGACAAGAAGCAGCGCCGCGAGGGTATCGGCAGCCTCCACACGGAGACCCGGGCCGCGCTCACCGCCGAGGGGCAGCCCTGGGCCGGCAAGCCGAAGGACGTCGACGCGGCGTTCGCGAAGCTCCAGAAGAAGTGGGCCCGCGGTCACACGATCTCGACGCGCACCCGCATCGACGGCCGCCGTCCCGACGAGATCCGCGCGATCTCCATCGAGACCGGCGTGCTGCCGCGCGCGCACGGCTCGGCGCTGTTCACCCGTGGCGAGACCCAGGCGCTGGCCTCGGTCACGCTCGGCACGAAGTACGACGAGAAGAAGCTCGACACGCTCCTCGGCGACAAGAAGAAGACCTTCTACATGGACTACAACTTCCCGCCGTTCTCGACGGGAGAGGTCAAGATGCTCCGCGGCCAGTCGCGCCGCGAGGTCGGTCACGGCTTTCTCGCCGAGCGCTCGGTCGAGGCGATCGTGCCGGTGTACGAGGACTTCCCGTACACGATCCGCGTCGTGTCGGAGATCCTCGAGAGCAACGGCTCGTCGTCGATGGCCTCGGTGTGCGGCGGCTCGCTCGCCCTCATGGACGCCGGCGTCCCCACCAAGTCGCCGGTCGCGGGCATCGCGATGGGCCTCATGAAGGAAGGCGATGACTACGTCGTCCTGTCCGACATCCTCGGCGACGAGGATCACCTCGGCGACATGGACTTCAAGGTCACCGGCACCCGCCGAGGCGTCTGCGCGCTGCAGATGGACATCAAGGTCGACGGCCTGACCCGCGAGATCCTCGAGAAGGCGCTCGCGCAGGCGAAGGCCGGCCGGCTCCACATCCTCGACCGCATGGACGCCGCGATGTCGGCGCCGCGCGACGAGGTCTCGATCTTCGCGCCGCGCATCGTGACGATGCAGATCAAGCCCGACAAGGTCCGCGACATCATCGGGCCGGGCGGCAAGACGATCCGCGCGATCCAGGAGCAGACCGGCGCGCAGATCGACATCAACGACACCGGCATCGTGTCGATCGCGTCGGCGAGCGCCAAGGCGATCGAGCAGGCGCAGGCGCTGATCTCCGGGCTCACGATGGAGCCCGAGGTGGGCCAGTTCTACAACGGCATCGTCAAGAAGATCGTCGAGATCGGGGCGTTCGTCGAGATCATCCCCGGCACCGACGGGCTCCTCCACATCTCCGAGGTCTCGAAGGAGCGCATCCGCTCGGTCGAGGACGTGCTGAAGGAGGGTGACGAGGTGATCGTCAAGTGCATCAAGGTCGACCGCGACGGCAAGATCCGCCTGTCGCGCCGCGAGGCCCTCGACGCCAACCCGGGGCCCGAGGACGTCCACAACTACATCGTCTGACGTCCGCGCCCGTCGGTCGCCGAGCGTTCGCGCTCGGTGCCGCGGTCCGCAGAGTCGAGGCCCGTCGCGTGACGGGCCTGTTTCGTTTTCGGCTACGATGACGGCGTGACCCCGCGCGTGCAGATCAAGAAGCTGCGAACTGACGCCATCGTGCCCCGGTACATGAGTGAGCAGGCCGCGGGGCTCGATCTGTGTGCGGCGATCGATGCGCCGCTCACGCTCGCTCCCGGCGAGCGCGCCGCCGTCGACACCGGCCTCGCGTTCGCGCTGCCGCCCGGCTTCGAAGGCCAGCTCCGGCCGCGCTCCGGGCTGGCGCGCGAGCACGGCATCACGCTCGTGAATTCGCCGGGCACGCTCGACAGCGACTACCGCGGCCCGCTGATGGTCCTCGTGATCAATCACGGCAGCGAGGCCGTCACGATCCGCCCGCAGCAGCGGATCGCGCAGATCGTGATCGCGCCGGTGGTGCGGGCGGAGCTCGTCGAGGTCACCGAGCTGGCCGACACGGCGCGGGGTGCGGGCGGTTTCGGATCGACGGGGCAGTGAGCGGGCGATGAGCGCGCGATCGCGACCACCCACGGACCCGCAGCAGACCGGGATCTACGACCCGCAGGCGGGACGCGCGCGCCCGAAGTCGCCAACGACGAAGGGCCACGACTCGGCCATCATCACGGTGCCCGATCACGGCCGTCGCCACGAAGCCGCGGCCGTCGAGGTGGCCACGCCAACGGTGATCGATCGGCCGCGGGAGCGCACCGAGCCACTCCGCGTGATCTCGATGAAGGCGCCGCGCGACGTGGGGGCGGAGCGCAAGCGCGATCAGCAGGAGGCGGCGCGCGAGGCGACGAGCAAGCCCCGAGCGCAGATCCGCTCGCTCGCCGAGGTCCGCAAGCAGCAGGCGACGCCGGCCGGAGGGATGGGCTACCTCGCGCCGCCTCGCGACGCGAAGGAGGTTCGTGCGCGCCGGCTGCGGGACGTCATGATCTGGGGGTCCGTCGTCGTGATCGTCGGGTGCGCCGTGATGCTGGGCGTCTGGTTCCTCGCTCGCTGATTGCGGCGGATCTGCGGCTTGTCGACAGGTTCCCCGTGCGGTACGACGCCCGGGAAGGTAGAGCCGATGATCTCCCGCTACAGTCGCCCCGAGCTCTCCGCGCTGTGGGAAGACTCGTACCGCTTCGAGCTCTGGCTCGAGATCGAGCTGGCCGTGTGTCGCGCGATGGAGCGCGCCGGGACCGTCCCGGTCGGTACCGCCGAGAGCGTGCATGCCGCGGCCGCGGGCAAGCTCGATCCCGCGCGCATCCTCGCCATCGAGGCGACCACGCGCCATGACGTGATCGCATTCCTCACCCACGTCGAGGAGCTCGCCGGCGAGCCCGCGCGCTGGCTCCACCTCGGCATGACGTCCTCGGACGTGCTCGACACCGCGCTCGCGCTCCAGACCGTCCGCGCGCTCGAGAAGATCCAGATCCGCGTCGTGGAGCTCGCGGGCGCGCTCGCGGCCAAGGCGCGGACGCACGCGAAGACGCCGATGATCGGCCGCTCGCATGGCATCCACGCCGAGCCGATCACCGCGGGCCTCACGTTCGCGCGCTGGCACGCCGAGGTGCTGCGCGCCGCCGGTCGGCTGACCCACGCCAAGCGCGCGATCTCCGTTGGCAAGATCGCCGGGGCCGTCGGGGTCTACGGCAACCTCGATCCGAAGATCGAGGCCGAGGCGCTCGGTGAGCTCGGGCTCCAGCCGGAGACCGTGGCCACCCAGGTCGTCGCACGTGATCGCCACGCCGAGGTGCTCGGCGCGCTCGCGCTGCTCGGCACCGCGATCGAGCAGATCGCGCTCGGCATCCGCCACTGGATGCGGACCGAGGTCGGCGAGGCCGAAGAAGGCTTCGGAGCGGGGCAGAAGGGCAGCTCCGCGATGCCCCACAAGAAGAACCCGATCCTCAGCGAGAACCTCACGGGCCTCGCGCGGTTGCTGCGGTCGTACGCGCAGGCCGGGCTCGAGAACGTCGCGCTGTGGCACGAGCGCGACATCTCGCACTCGAGCGTCGAGCGGGTCGCGATGCCCGACGCCACGATCCTCGCCGACTTCATGAGCGTCCGCGCGACGACGCTGATCGAGGGCCTGGTCGTGCATCCCGCGCGGATGCGCGCGAACCTCGATCGCACCGGCGGGCTGTACTTCTCCGAGGCCGTCCTGCTCGCGCTCGTCCGCACCGGCCTGCCGCGCCAGGAGGCGTACGTGATGGTGCAGCGCGCGGCGATGGCGGCGATCTCCGAGGCCGCTGCCGACGGCCTCGTCGGCGCCAAGCCCGGCCGGTTCCGCTCGCTGCTCGCGCACGACCTCGAGGTCTCGCGTCGCCTCGACACCGCGACGCTCGACGCCTGCTTCGATCTCGATCACCACCTGCGGCACGCCAACTTCATCATGGAGCGCGCGCTCGGAGCCATGCCGTGAGCGACGCACTCGACACCGCGCTGCGCGCCCAGCTGCGCGCCACCCTCGATGGCACGCCGTGGACCACGATCGACGGCCGCGTCCTCGAGCGCTACGACGGCAAGGTCCGCGACTGCTACATCGATCGCGAGCGCGGCGAGCGCATCATCGTCGTCACCGACCGGCTCTCCGCGTTCGATGCGGTGGTCGGCATGATCCCGTCGAAGGGGCAAGTGCTCAACCAGCTCGCGCAGTTCTGGTTCGAGCAGACCGCGGCGATCGCGCCGAACCACATGCTGCGGGTGCCGGATCCCAACGTCATGATCGCACGCGAGTGCGCGCCGCTTCCGGTCGAGCTCGTGATGCGCTCGTACCTGACCGGCGTCACCGGGACGTCGATCTGGAAGGCCTACGAGAAGGGTGACCGCACGTTCTGCGGGCACGCGTTGCCCGACGGCATGAAGAAGAACCAGCGGCTGCCGCAGGCCATCCTGACGCCATCGACGAAGGCCGCGAAGGGTGATCACGACATCTCGGTGTCGCGCGAGCAGCTGCTCGCGATGGGCCGGATCGATCCCGACGTGTTCGAGCGGGCGGCGCAGCTCGCGGCGACGCTGTTCGACGCCGGGCAGCGCCACGCGGCGGCGCGCGGCCTGATCCTCGCGGATACCAAGTACGAGATGGGGATCGCGAAGGACGGAACGCTCACCGTGATCGACGAGATCCACACGCCGGACTCGTCGCGCTACTGGTACGCGGATGACTACGAGGAGCGGCTGGCCCGCGGTGAGGAGCCGCGCAGCCTCGACAAGGAGTACGTCCGGCGCTGGCTCGCGAACGAGGCAAAGTGGTCGGGCGACGGCCCGCCGCCGGTGATGCCCGACGAGGTCCGCCTCGAGGCCGCGCGGCGTTACATCGCCAGCTACGAGCTCGTCACCGGGCGCAGCTTCGTGCCGGATCCGCGCGAGCCGGTCGCCCGGATCGCCGTCGCCCTGGGAGCTGCCTGATGGGCATCCTCTCGCCGCCGCTGCGCATCGGCACGCTCGAGCCCGTGCTGCTGACGGATCCCGTGCTGCGCTGGGGGCCGGTCTCGGTGCTCACGGCGCGGCCGCCGTGGCTCCCGCGGATCGTGGTCGAGGATCTCCGCGGCATCACGCCGGCGAGCTTCCGCCGGACCGCGGAGCCGCGGTGCTGAGGGGCCGATGCTGAACGACTCGAGCTCCGGCCCGGGGACGCCAGCATCCTCCGAGGCCGCGCCGCTCACGCTCTGGCCCGGCCGCACCGCACTGGGGGCCTCGCGCCGGGCCCGCGCCTTCGCGACGGCGAAGCTGGTCGCGCAGGGCGTGCTCGCGCTCGACACGCGCTGGGTCCACCTCGTCACGAGCACGCGCCCGCTGACCGCGGACGAGACCGCGCAGCTCGAGCGCATGCTGGCGTACGGGCCGCACGTCGAGGCGATGGCACCGGCAGCCGCGGGGCCCTCACCGGACCGCGGGGTGTTCTGGGTGACGCCGCGGATCGGCACCACGTCGCCGTGGTCGTCGAAGGCGACCGACATCGCGCACGTCTGCGGGCTCGCGAGCATCACGCGGATCGAGCGCGCGATCGAGTACACCGTCATCGGGCACCGCGTCGATCTCGCCACGGTCGGCGGCGCGCTGTCGGACCGGATGACCGAGAGCGTCGTGGTGCGCGAGGCCGACCTCGCCGCGGTGGTCGCGCAGGGCGGCACGCCGCGGCCGCTCGGACACGTCGCGCTGGGAGCGAACGGCATCGCGACGCTGCGTGAGGCGAGCACGCGCCTCGGGCTCGCGCTCGCGGACGACGAGATCGAGTACCTGGTCGCGCAGTACGGCACGCTCGGTCGCGATCCGACGGACGTCGAGCTGATGATGTTCGCGCAGGCCAACAGCGAGCACTGCCGGCACAAGATCTTCAACGCCGAGTGGTTCATCGGCGGGGAGCCGCAGGAGCGCTCGCTGTTCGCGTGGATCAAGCGCTCCACCGAGGCGAGCCCGGCTGGCGTGCTGTCGGCGTACAAGGACAACGCGGCCGTCGTCGCGGGCACTACCGCCGAGCGGTTCTTTCCCGACGAGGATGGCGTGTACCGCGGCCACCGCGAGCCGTCGCACATCCTCGGCAAGGTCGAGACCCACAACCACCCCACCGCGATCTCGCCGTTCCCGGGCGCGGCGACGGGCTCGGGTGGCGAGATCCGCGACGAGGGCGCGACCGGCCGCGGCGGCAAGCCGAAGGCGGGTCTCGTCGGCTTCACGGTCTCCGACCTCCGGATCCCGGGCTCGCGCGAGCCGTGGGAAGCCGACGACGACGCGTGGATCGGCAAGCCGGGGCGGATCGCGAGCGCGCTCGACATCATGCTCGAGGGCCCGCTCGGCGGCGCCGCCTTCAACAACGAGTTCGGTCGCCCGGCGATCCTCGGCTACTTCCGGACGTTCGAGCAGCGTGACGCCGCGGGTGCCGGCTCGGTCGCGCGCGGGTACCACAAGCCCGTCATGCTCGCCGGCGGCATCGGCGCGGTGCGGCCCGGTCACGTCGCGAAGTCGCCGATCCCACCGGGCGCGGCGTTGATCGTCCTCGGTGGTCCGGCGTTCCTGATCGGCCTCGGCGGTGGTGCGGCCTCGTCACTCGCGCAGGGTGCATCGGCGGAGGATCTCGACTTCGCGTCGGTGCAGCGCGAGAACGCCGAGATCGAGCGGCGCTGCCAGGAGGTCATCGACCGCTGCTGGGGGCTCGGCGATCGCAACCCGATCCTGTCGATCCACGACGTCGGCGCTGGCGGCCTGTCGAATGCGATGCCCGAGCTCGTGCACGACGCCGGGCTCGGCGCGCAGCTCGAGCTCCGCGCGATCCCGACGGGCGAGCCCGACCTGTCACCGCTCGAGCTGTGGTCGAACGAGGCGCAGGAGCGCTACGTGCTCGCGATCGATCCAGCGCGCGTGCCGGAGTTCGCGCGGCTGTGTACCCGCGAGCGCGCACCGTGGGCGCAGCTCGGCACCGCGACCGCCGAGGGCCGGCTGCTGCTCGCCGACTCGCGGGGCGGTCCGCCACCGGTCGATCTGCCGCTCGAGGTCGTGCTCGGCAAGGTGCCGCGCATGGTCCGCCGCGTCGAGCGGGTGGCGCCGCCGCGCGTGCCACTCGATCTCGGGGGCGCCACCGTTACCGACGCACTCGATCGCGTGCTCGGCCTGCCGACGGTCGCCGACAAGACGTTCCTCGTCGCGATCGGCGACCGCACCGTCGGTGGCCTGGTGGCTCGCGACTCGATGATCGGCCGCTTCCAGGTGCCGGTCGCCGACTGCGCGCTGACGCTGGCCGGCTTCGACACCACGGCGGGCGAGGTGATGGCGATCGGCGAGCGCCCGCCGGTGGCGCTGCTCGACGCGGCGGCGGCGTCGCGGCTCGCGATTGCCGAGGCGATCACGAACCTCGCCGGCGCGCCGATCGGCCCGCTCGGCCGGATCAAGCTGTCGTGCAACTGGATGGCCGCGGCCGGCCACCCGGGCGAGGATGCCCGCCTGTATGACGCCGTGCGCGCCGCGGGCGAGCTCGCCGTCGCGCTCGGGATCTCGATCCCCGTCGGCAAGGACTCGATGTCGATGCGCACGGTGTGGACCGACCCCGCACCGGGTGCCGCGCTCGGCGTCACGCCCGCAGAGGCCGACGCCGCGGCGCGCGAAGCGGAGCTAGTAGAGCTCGCCGCGGATCTCGGTGCGTCCGACGACCCCGAGCTGATCGAGCTCGCGACGCTCGCGCGCGAGGCGGCGCAGCGTGACCCGGCGGGCGATCCGACGCGGGACCTCGTGCGGGACCAGCTCGCCGAGCACGCGCGCGGCCTGGCCG
>JALZOI010000582.1 GCA_030857245.1 Myxococcota bacterium | reverse complement strand
CACCAGCACCGGCGGCGGCACGAGCGGCGGCACCAGCACGAGCAGCGGCGGTGGCACGAGCAGCGGCGGCTCTGGCAGCGGCGGTGGCTCCTCGACGAGCAAGGCGTCATGACCGCGCAGCGGCTCGACGGCAAGGTGATCGCAGCGCAGCTGCGGGCCGAGGTCGCGACCGCTGCCACCGAGCTGCGCGGCCGCGGCATCCAGCCGACGCTCGCGGTCGTGCTCGTCGGCGATGACCCGGCGTCGGCGGTCTACGTCAAGAGCAAGACGCGCGCGGCCGGCGAGGCGAACGTCGACGTCCGCGATCACAAGCTCCCGGCGACGACCACCCAGGCGGAGCTGCTGCGGTTGATCGGCGAGCTCAACGCGGACCCGATCGTCGACGGCATCCTGGTGCAGCTCCCGCTGCCCGCGCACCTCGACAGCGACGCGGTGATCCGCGCGCTCGATCCGGCGAAGGACGTCGACGGGCTGCATCCCTCGAACCTCGGCTTCCTCGCGCAGGGCCGACCGGTGTTCGTGCCGTGCACGCCCAAGGGTTGCATGCGGCTGCTGCGGGACGCCGGCGCCGAGCTCGCGGGCGCGCGCGCGATCGTGCTCGGCCGGAGCGTGCTCGTCGGCAAGCCGATCTCGCTGCTGCTCGCCAATGCGAACGCGACCGTCACGATGTGCCACAGCAAGACGCGTGACCTCGCCGACGAGGTGCGCCGCGCGGACGTGGTGATCGCCGCGATCGGCCGCCCCGAGCTGGTGCGCGGCGACTGGATCAAGGAAGGCGCGGTCGTGATCGACGTCGGCATCAACCGGCTGCCGACGGGCAAGCTCGCCGGTGACGTCGACTTCGCCGGCGCGGCGGAGCGCGCTCGCGCGATCACGCCGGTGCCGGGCGGCGTCGGGCCGATGACGATCGCGTGCTTGCTCGAGAACACGGTCGAGGCGGCGCGCCGGCGCCGCGGTTAGCGCGCGGGCTCGCGACGCGGACCGCGAGTCGGCTCAGACCGCGCCGTGATCGATCGCCGTGCCACGCACCGACGTCGGCTTCGCCAGCGCGCGCACGAGCACGACCTGGAGCTCGGCGAACGGCGGCGGGTTCGTCGTGATCTCGTCCGCGCCCGCGAGCCGCGCGTGCTCGTGCAACTTCGCGTTCATCGTCAGGGCGACCGTCGGGACGGGCGGCACCTGCTCCTTGGCGGCGCGCAGGGTGGCGAGGCCGCCGTCGACGTCGAAGTCGATGTCGATGACGGCGAGGTCGATCTCGTTCGACATCAGCGACTTCGCGACGTTCGCGTCGGCGGCCTGCATGACCTCGGCGGTGCTGATGATCGACTTGATCGAGCGCGCGAGCGTGGTGCGATCCTGGCGATCACCGGACAGCACGAGGATATGCACGCCGTGGAACGACGACACGAGCCGATCGATCACGCTGCCGAGCTGCGGGGCCACGTCCTGGAACTCGATGCCGAGGCCCGGCGGACCCTCGGTGGTGCCGCCGGCCCGCCGCCAGGCGACCACGCCGTTGAGCGGGACCAGGCCGGCATTCGGGATCTGGAGATCGACCGTGACCAGCGCGCCGGTGGGGATGTCCGCGTCGGTCTCGAGGAACAACCCGCCTCGCGACAGGTTCACGGAGTAAGCGACGAGGAACGACGACGCGGTGCGGAAGTCGACCGCCACCGAGTACGGCATCCGGTCGAGCTCGCGTTCCGACATCCCAGTCGTTGAAGTATCACGAATGTTCAGCGAGCAAGCAGTGGTTCCCGCCCGCTCGGCGTCCCCCGCCAGATCCTGAAGCCCGCGCCGTGGGGCACGGGTGATGACGCGTCAGCGAGCCCGTGCCGCGGGCGGCGCCGCTCGCCGCTCACAGCAAGCGATCGAGGAGGCGATCCAGGTGGTCGAGATCCATGTACCGGATCTCGATGCGGCCGGCCTTGCCCGGTTCGTCCTCGGTGATCGCGACCGGACCACCGAGCGCGCGGGTCAGCCGCGCTTCGAGATCACGGACCGACGCCGACTTGCCGGTAGGCCGGGGCGTCGGCTTGTCAGGCTTCGTCGACTCGGGCGAGCGCGCCTTCTTGACGAGGGCCTCGGTCGCGCGGACCGACAGCTGCTTGTCGACGACCGCGCGCGCCGTCCGCTCGATCGCGGCATCGCTCTCGAGCCCGAGCAGGGCGCGGGCGTGGCCCATCGTGAGCCGCTCGTCCTCGACGAGCTGGCGCACCGCCGCGGGCAGCTTGAGCAGCCGGATCGCATTCGCGATCGTGCTGCGGTCCTTGCCGATGCGCTCGGCGATCGCGTCCTGGGTGAGCCCGAACTCGTCGACCAGGCGCTGGTACGCGGTGGCTTCCTCGAGCGGGCCGAGGTCGGCGCGCTGGAGGTTCTCGACGAGGGCACGCTCGAACGCGACGGCCTCCTCGATCTCGGCGACGACCACGGGCACCTCGTGGAGGCCCGCCCGCTGCGCCGCCCGCCAGCGGCGCTCGCCGGCGATCAGGAAGTAGCCACCCTCGCGCCGCGGCCGGACGACGAGCGGCGTGATCACGCCGTGAACCTTGAGGGACTCGGCGAGCTCGGCGAGCCGGACCTCGTCGAAGCGATGGCGCGGCTGCTCGGGGCTCGGGTAGAGGTCCTCGATGCCGGCCGAGAAGTACACGCGCGGGCGCTTCACCACGGCCTCGGGGAGCTGCGCCACGCTCGATCCGCTCGCCGCGTTCGAGGTGCTCGACGCCTCGGGCCCGCCGCGGTTGACGACGGACGCCGGCGGCCCGCCCGGCATCAGCGCCGAGAGCCCGCGCCCGAGGCCTCGCTTCTTCATGTCGGGCATCATGCCGGCTGTTGTCCCTTCGCGGACTCGTTCGGTGAATCGATCAGCGTGCGGTCGACGAATTCATCTGCGATCGCGAGGTAGCTCTTGGTCCCCTGACAGCGAAGATCGTAGAGCAGGCACGGCTTGCCGTGGCTGGGTGCCTCCGACAGCCGCACGTTGCGGGGCACGCTCTCGCGGAACACCTTGTCGCCGAAGAAGTGCGCGACCTCGCAGCGGACCTGGTTCGCGACCGAGAGCCGCGCGTCGTACATCGTGAACAGCACGCCATCGATCGTGAGGTGCGGGTTGTACGCGGCCCGCACCTTCTCGATCGTGCTGGTCAGCGCCGATAGCCCCTCGAGGGCGAAGTACTCGGCCTGCATCGGCACGATCACGCCATCGGCGGCGACCAGCGCGTTCAGCGTGAGCAGCCCGAGCGACGGCGGGCAGTCGATCAAGATGTACTCGTATTGATCGACGATCGGCGAGAGTGCGTCGGCGAGCACGCGCTCGCGGCGGTCCGCGGAGATCAGCTCGATCTCCGCGCCGACGAGGTCCGTGGTCGCGGGGACCAGGAAGAGGGTGGGGATGTCGGTCGGCCGCACGACCTCCGCGATGGTGGCGTCGCCGACGAGCGCGTCGTAGACGGAGCGCTCGACGCGGTCCCGCGGCCAGCCGACGCCCGACGAGGCATTGCCTTGCGGGTCGAAGTCCACGAGGAGCACGCGGTAGCCGCGGGTGGCAATCGAGGCCGCGAGGTTGATCGCGGTGGTGGTCTTGCCGACGCCACCCTTCTGGTTAGCGACCGCGACGATCCGGGTCATCTGGGGCGAGTAACACGGCGCTCTGACGATCGGCATTGTGTTTGTCGGCGGGACGCCGAGGGGCGCGGGAGCCGCTGAGCCGCTGCACGAATCAGAAAAAATAATTGGGTGCGGATCATGGTCTCGCGTACGTTGTACGCAGATGTAGGACATGTGGGTCATGTCCTCTAGGAGCCGCCAATGTCTTCAGGAATTCCGCGTGTCTACACTTCGTTTGCCGAGTTCGAGCGCGAGGAGCTTCGCCGCCTGGATTCACTTCACACGTCGGTCGACGACATGGTCGAGGAGCGCTTCGCCGAGGAGCTCGACTTTGGCGGCGGTGGCGATGCCCCGCGCAAGCGCGGCCGGCCTCGCAAGAATGGTTAGCTCGTAAGAAGGCTTCGCAGCGGGCGAGCCGCTCGACCGAGCGGCATGGGGTCATCAAGCAAACCCGTCCGGGATGCAGCCCACCGGACAGACCCCGTCTTCTGGCATGCACGCGGGACACGGTGGGGCGTCGGGGGCGCCGGCGCCTGCATCGACGATCCTCGGATCCGGCAGGCAGGGGATGCATTCCGGATCGTCGCCGCACGCCGACACCGTGCTCGCCGCGGTGAGCGCGCCGGTTGCGGCGATCGCGCCGCTCGAGACGACATAGACGAGCACGTGCGGGAGCCGCAGGCGCACCTTCATGAGGTGACGCTCGCACGCCGGACGAGCGTGTACAACCGCGCGTCGCCACCGGCCAGCACGAGCGCGGTCGTCTCGCCGAGCACGAAGCCGGGCAGCAGCGCGGCAACCGTCGCCTCGTCGACCGGACGCGTGCCCCGCGCCCCGGTGGCCGTGTGGGCGATGAGGAGCAGCCGCCCGCCGTCGGCGACCAGGCGGGTGACGGTGGCGGCGTACGCCGGCCACATGGACGGCGGCAAGCCGTGGAGCACGCCGCGATCGGCGACCACGTCGAACCCCCCGGTCAGTGCCGAGCGCGTGACGTCATCGAGCGCGAACAGGATCACGAGGTCACCCGCGCGCTGTCGCGCCACCGCGAGTGCGGCGGGCGCCACATCGGTCGCGGTGACCACGTAGCCCGCGCGCGCCGCCGCGATCGCGACGGTGCCCGCGCCGGTGCCGAGATCGAGGAGGTGACGCCCCTGGCCCGTCCCGAGCGCCGCGGTCAGCGCCGGCTCGAGGATCTCGGTGTGCCAGGGCAGCGCCGTCGGCGGCACGTCCTCCCACAGCTGCGCCCACTCGCGCGCACTCGCGGGCGCGCGCACCGCCGGTGCAGCCGTGGCGAGCACGTGCCGGACGAGGTCGAGCACCGCCGCGGCGGGCGGCGCCGGACCGAACCTCGTGCGGCGCCGGTCGGGCGCGTGAGCGACCTCGGTACCG